>JAAFHC010000101.1:0-11510 GCA_010906935.1 Gelidibacter sp. | reverse complement strand
TATTAATATACTGATTAGTTACTAATTACTTTATTTTTAAAGTTTTGTATCAAACGTTCGTTTTGTTAGATGATTGTTTTTCCGTGATAATTTTCTCTAAAAGTCAGTTAAAACCATGAGCCTGCCAAATGTTGACAGAAGCACTTTCTGTTTTTATTTATGCCAAAGTCTAGCAGAAGTACTTAATTAGACAGTCCGTAATAAATTTCATTGGTAAAATGATTAAATTTAGCAATAAATGTACTGATAATCAATGGTTAAAAAAATTTTAATAAATAATTTAGGACATTTATTTAAAATAGTCAGAAATCATAAAGGGAGGGAAGTTTTTAGACAGTTTTGTGGTTTTGGGCATACAAAAATTTTTTTTAACGTTGGGAAGATGTGCCAACTTAAATGTAAAACATCCGGCTTTTAACTGGATTGATTCATTTGTTGTTAAGGAATAGTGATTATCTTCAATTTTGCTTCGTCGTGCTCTTTGAAGGCATTGCTTAGGGTTAGATGATTTTCCAATTCCTCCATGTTGTTTGCTATTAATGTTGTACTGAACTCTTGCGCCCTTTGTAACATTTTGATGTAAACCGTTGGATCATCGTTTCTTGTTAATCTTCTCAATGCTCCCAAATAGTCGTCTCTATACACTGTAGGAATTATGATGCGTGTTTGGTTGGCTTTTACCAATTCTGCATTCATCATTACTCGTGCTATTCTTCCATTTCCATCTAAAAATGGATGTATTTCACTTATCATAAACATAATGTAAGCTGCTTTTGCAAAAGGTTCTGTTAAGGCTTTGTAGTAATCAAATCCTTTGATAATTGTTCCTCGAACCAAAGTATGGTCAACAAAGTGCGTTTCGCCCGCCCGGTTGTTTTTGTCCTTGAATTGACCTGGATTTTTTGAGGTTCTGGCGCCTAAAAGAATTTGATGCCTGTACTGTAATATATTGATTAATTCTTCTGGATTTGATGGTGTGGTACTCATTTCCTTTTGGTTGCTCACCAGCTTGTATGTTCCCAAAATATCGTGTGAATCTTCGTCACGATTTACAATTGGTGTTTCTGTTTGAATGATGCTTTTGGCTTCTTCAATTTCGAAAATAGTTCCTTCTATATAGTTGGAAAAATAGGCTTCAAAAAACGAAAAGTTTCTGAAAGCGGTTTGTTCTCTATTTATATCGGGATTGTCTTTAAATTGTTGTTGTTTTAATTCGATGAATAGTTTTTCAAATAACGCTATTCTGTGTCTGTCATAAGGATTGCCTAATGCTCTGGCTAATGCTGATGGTGATTTTAATATTTTGGATGGTTTGGTTGTTAGTAAGGCACTTATCAATCTGTTTAGTTTCTCAAACTCGAATTGCATTTGTAACTTATCGGCTATTTCTCTGGCTTTATCTCGCAATTGATTTAAACCTTCTTCACCTTTTGCTTGAACGATTTGTTCGAGTTTGATTTCGATTTCGGGTAAGGTAATGGTTTTTGATGTTGGCCCAACTTGCCTTGATGACTGCAAGTTTTCTAACAATGCTCTTTCTTGTTGTGACACAAATAATGCACCCGAAAAAGGATTATCACCTTCTATGGAAGGCATTCCTTCCATGAAACGGATTGTTATACCCGGTAACTCAATTTTCTTGGTATAGGTATAGGTTACAAATATTTGATTTGCTGCTGTAGGTTTGAACTCCAATGCGGAACGATGGCTTAATACTGCTCCGGGATATAGTTTACCTAGTATTGTAAAAATATTACGCCTTATAATTAATTCGGCGGTTTCGTTGAAATTTGAAGTGTAAATACGAGGTGCAATTTTTTTTATTTGCCCTTCCGCTTCCAGTTTACCCAATTGTCGGTTTAAAGCAATATCGCTTGTTGCAAAAATGATTTCCTGAAGGTGTATTGGGATGTTATTTTCCATTATAATTGCTTTTACTCCTCAAAAATATCTATTATTTTCCATTAAAATGCTATTTTACGCAAAAATTTTCCATTAAAATATATAAGTACCTAATTTTAATTTCCACTAGAAGTGACTATTAGACTATTACTTGTCATTCAACCTTAATTTTCCAGTAAAGATTAATTTTACGCAAAAATTTTCCACTAAAACACACTTCTTTATAAAAAAATAATTCTTGATTAAAAGTGCTTGTTTGTCCAAAATAATTTTTTCTAAAAGGCAGTGAAAAACCTTGAGCCTGCCAAATGTTGATAGAAGCACTTTCGTTTTTATTTATGCCAAATTCTAATGGAAGTATGCATGGATATGCAAATAAAAATGGCAGTTTAGGGGGAAAGTTGCATTTTTGTAAATCTATAGAATCAGTCTTTAATGCTGGCCACAAACCTTCGCATACCACTGAAACCCTTATAGGATATAACGTATGTTTACTGCTGGCTATTTTTTATATTACCCAGTAAAAGTTAAGGCTGGTTTTGTGTGATAATTATTTTTCTTCCAAAAACGAAGTAAAAAGTCTATATCGTCTAAATACATTTTGCCAACACCTTTATTAAAAAAAGGTAATTTTTTCTTACAGTTATCAATACAATACATTGACAGTTCAATAGAAAAACTTTCATTCATTAACAACTGAATAATATGGTCTTCACTAAATTCTTCTTCAAAATATGGGTTGTTTGGTAATGGGAATGCCGAATTAACTGCCAAAGCTATCTCAACACCGCTCTTCGGATTGAAAAATACCAATCCTGTTTCAGAAACTTCAGAATAATTTTCAGGTTTATCTTCAATGCCAAAAAATCCATCTTTACGACTTCTTTTTTGGGCTTCCCTAATTTCTTTAGCAGAAAGATTTAGAGAATTATTAAAAAAATCGATATATGCTTTAAAAAACTCATCAATTTTATTTGATGGAATAAATGCTATTTGCAAACCATTATTAAAGTCTTTAAAAGCTTTTAGTTGTTTTTCAAGTACTTCTTCAACTTCCTTTTTTTGATGGTCTAGGAAGTTAACTACCTTTCTGCTTTCGAGAGAATTTTTTTCATCTAAAACTAAATCAGGATCAAATGGAGTTTGAAATTGTATTCCAGAGAACCACCATTCGTCTTTCCATTTTACAATTCCCATAAATATTATGGTATCTATTTTTTTTAAATTATCGGAATAGTCATATGACTTTTTTGTTAAGTTAAATTTTTTACTTGATGCAATATGCTCAAGAAAAATATCTTTATCATCTTGTCCTTTGTAAAAAAAATACCCTCTTATTCTATTCGAAATATTTAAAAAATCAGCACTAAGAGGATGGTTATTTCCTAATATTTCCGAAACCCATTCTTTTCCGGTTAAGCTAAGCAAACGAGTGTGGCTTTTATGAAGTGTTGCTTCTCTGTTCTCGTTTAAAAACATCATTATATTTTTGTCTTTCTTGCTTTCTTCAAATATCTCAAGTTCATTTTCTTTTAAATTGAATGAAGTATCTGTATAAAAGAAATACGATTTAAATAAAATGTTGTCAATCAAATTTCTAGCAACATAAAAATCATCTTCTTTAATATCGATTTGATAAAATGATTTTAGGTATTCATTTTCTGGGGCGTAATCCCATTCTTCGTCAAAAACATCCATTACCTTTTCGGCTGTCTCAACAATAAAATAATTAAATGGTGCAATAAATTTTTCTTTTTGGATTGTATTTAAGAAATACCATATCAAAAAACTTACGTCTTGGGCATTATTTTCCTCTTCATAGTACTCGTCAACATTATAAAACGGCAGTTGTTTTTTGTATAAGCGTTTGTGTGCACTAATAAAACTGTTCCAAATATTGGTTTTCGAGATGATATCTTCGAAATAAGAAGTTAAAAAACAAGCCAACTCATTAACCGCTTCTTTGCCTAAATACCTTTGTAATACAAATGATTGATTATTGGTTGTGATAGCTTGCTTAACGTCATTGCTCAGTTTTAAATAATAGCTATCTGTAATTGTTTGGCTGTTGTATGGTTTAAACAGCAACCAGTCTTTAAGGTATATTCTTTTATTCATTCAGTTTCTATGTTAATCTTTATGGTTCGATTGGCTTTTTGCTAACGGTTACGTGAATGTTGTCGTTTGGCGATTTCGAAGCACAAACCTGTCAAACCGCTACACAGTTTATTCGATTTATCACCCTTGAATTCTGCACTATCCGCCAAATGCACTATACACTACTTATCTGCTGGCGTTTTTGTCTTCAATAGGTTTTCATTTTAAATGTTCAATAGGTTTCCTGCACTAAAGTTGTGCGTCACAATAAATTATTTATCCGACTGCAATCTTTTAATAAATGCTTTCATTTCTGCAATTTCTTTTTCTTGGGCCTTTATAATTTCATCTGCCAATTTCCTTACTTCCGGGTCTTTTATATCTGCCCTTTTACTTGTGAGAATAGCTATTGAATGATGTGGAATCATTGCCTTCATATACAGTACATCACCAATTGGAGTTTGTGTCCTTACCAAAGTTAAAGAACTTGCAAAAAGAGTTAAACTGCCCAAAATAATAGCAATATTTTTCTTTTTATTCTTGTACATATTTAACATAAATAATAGCATTATCACTGCCATCGCGGAAATCCCTAAACAAGCCATATAAAAACGAGTAAGACTGAAATAAACATGGTCTATTTCGTAGGTATTAAAATACATTGTAATGTACATTGCGATAAAGGATCCTAGCAACATCAATACGAATTTTGTATAGTGACTTTTATTCTCTTTGCTTTGATTCATTCCTTGATTATTTTCCATTTTATATTTTTTTTTAGGTTAATGTATTTTCTGTTTGCCAGCGTGTGTGCTAGGCTACTTTTTCGGGCTCATTACATCCACTACATTTTTCCAAGAGCTGTCCGCTTGCTTTTTCCAAATCGTCACTGATTTAAAATTTTGGACTTTTGAATTCCCTGTTGAATCTTTAATTGTAATTTTCGCATTTTCTAACAAATATCCCATATCACCCTTTTCGGAAATTTCCACATGGTTTGGTTCCCAACTAATTGAAAAATTCGGATCATTTATTGAACCTTCTACCATTCCTCTGATTGCCTGTTTGCCTTTCAATTCAGGTTCACCCGCAGAAATTACTACAGCATTATCATCCCAGAATTCCACAACTTTCTCAACATCGCGTGATTCTGCCGCTTTTGACCAATCTCGGCTAGCTTGTATTAGCTTTGCTCCTCAGCTTTTGTATCGACTTTCTTATCTTGACAACTAAAAGTTATAACAGATAATGTCAAAATTACAATGCATTTATAAAATGTAGTTGTTTTCATATTTTTTCAAATTTACGGTTACTATTATATGCGCAATCTTTGCAGCTTGCCACCAACTCATTTATACATGCCATAAACTTTCACCTATCCATCCAAAAATGGTTGGTTTTGCGCCATAAAAGAGCTTATAGCTATAACTGTTATTTTGATAAAGATATAAATTATAAATCAGCAAAAGGATTTTTTTAAAGTGAATTTTTAGGAATTTAAGTTCGAAAATTTGAGTTGGTCAATTTAAGATAAAAACTTTGCCAACAACCAATAACCACCAAAACCTACAAACGTTCTTCAATCCATTTGCTGAATTCGTAAAAATTCTTAGGGGAAACTCCGTGTCCAACCGGAAATTCTTTAAAACAATATTTAATGGTTAATTGGTCTAAAAATGCGGTTGTTTTATGTGCAGCAGCAACAGGAATAACTTGGTCCACAGTGCCGTGGGAAATATAAAAATCGAGTTTGGAATAGTCTTTTGTGTGAACATCAGTCGGCAATAAATCTTGATTTGAATAACCGCTCAACGCAATTATTTTTTGCACTTTTTCTGGATAATTTAAGGCAATGGCATAACTTAAAATGGTGCCTTGGCTAAAACCTAAAAGAAAAGTATTTTCTGGTAAAATGGCATATTTTTCCTGCACTTCATCAATAAACTTTGCAATGATTTTTTGAGCTTCAAGGGCTTCCGGAATGTCGGAAAATCGGTCTTCCGGACCGTTAAAATGAATGGTATACCAAGCATAACTGCCAAATCCCAATGTTTGTGGTGCTCTTGCACTCACAATAATTAAATTTTCGGGTAATTCACTTGCAAATGAAAATAAGTCTTCTTCATTGCTACCATAACCGTGAAGCAAAATGAGCAATGAGGTGTCTTCTGTTATTATTTTAGGTGCTCTAACGATATAATCCAATGATAATTTTTCCATAATTTAAATATAAAAGTCGCGTTTTTGGGCGCGACTTCAAAAGTAACTTTAAAAATTAGGTTAACCAATTCCTTTGAACCAATCTTGAAATAAATCTCCCACAAATGGTACTTTTTTCTCTTCGCCCTTAATGGCGCCCATAAAACCAATGACCCATAAAATAAAAAGAAAAATACCGATAATTCCAAATCCAAAAGTGCCAATGTATTTACTGAGAAACCCTATTCCAAAAGCAAAAAGCGACAAACCAACCATTTGCCGAATATGAAAAGCCGCAAAGGAATTGTGTTTGTCATTATTCATCACAAAGGCAATTAAAGTGCCAATCCAAGTAATATAGCTGATTAAAGCCATTGTTTTTCCCTCTTGAACAGTTTGATTTTCCATAAGTTTTTTATTAGTATTTAGTATTGAGATGTTAAGATAGTCTATTTCCTCTAACTTTTTAGTCTCTAGTCTCTAGTCTCTAGTCTTTTTTCTTTTTTAGCTTTCAGCTTTGAGCCTTCAGCTTTTTTGCTTTAAACTTTACACACTTCTCCTTTCACCTTTCTCCTTTCACCTTATCAATTCCCCCTTTGGGGGTTAGGGGGCTTTTCCCTTTGGGGGTTAGGGGGCTACCATTTTATTATTCGAAATAATGCCATACACTTTTCCATTTAAATTTTTATGCAAGAAAATGGCATTTTTGGAGGTTGATAAGATGTCTTTTTCGGTAAAGGTAAATTCAAAATCAGGATTAAACATGGTGATGTTTGCTTGTTGTCCTTCTTCAATAGGATTGGTTGGAATGTTAAATCTTTCACGTGATTTTGTGGTCAAACAATCGATTAATGTTTCCAGTCCGATTGTTTTATTTAGCGCTCCAAACAAACTTTCAAGTCCGATCGTCCCAAATTTTGCATTGCTGTACTCCACTTTTTTATGTTCAACATCAATAGGGTTGTGGTCGCTGGTGACCATATCAATAACGCCTTCTTTTAAGCCTTTAATTAAAGCTTTTAGGTCTTTTGAAGTTCGTAATGGCGGCAAAACCTTCGTGTTTGTATTGAAATCTTTCAATTCATCATCGGTCAGCACCAAATGATGTGCGGCAACGCTGCAGGTAACGTTTAATTTTTTCTTTTTTGCTTCTTTAATAAGTTCTACTGATTTTGCGGTGGAAATTGTTGGAATGTGCAATTTTCCGCCGGTATATTCCAATAAAAATAAATCGCGGACAATTTGCAATTCTTCCGACAAAGCCGGAATTCCTTTCAATCCAAGTTTTGTGCTGTTGACTTCTTCATTCACTAAGCCAATGCCAGCGATGGAATTATTCTGCGGAAAACTTAATATGAGTGCATCAAAATTTTGTGCGTATTGCAAACCGATTTTTAATAGATTGGTGTTTGAAACGGCTTTGTTATAGTCACCAAAAGCAATGGCTCCGGCATTTTGCATATCGTACAATTCTGCTATGTCTTCACTTTTACCGCCTTTGGTGAAATTTCCTATCGGAAAAAGGGCTGTGGCAGAATGGGCAGCTTTATTTTTTAAGAACTGAACGGCCGATTTATTGTCTGTGGAAGGAAAGGTATTCGGATTTACGGCAACTGCGGTAAATCCACTTTTGGAAGCCGTTTTTAATCCGTTTTCTATCGTTTCCCGTTCCTCAAACCCCGGTTCTCCAAAGCAAACGCTCGAATCAAACCAGCCTTGCGAAATATGTAGGTTGTCAAATGTAATTTCTTTATAATTTTTTGGGTTTTTTAGTTTTTCGCCAATTTTTGTGATGGTGCCGTTTTCAATAAGAATGTCTTTAATTTGAAGGTGAAACGGACTTGAATGGTCGATAATGGTAGCGGACTTTAGAAGTAAATTCATATTTTGAAATATTTTAACAACAGCATTTCAATGAACAAAAATAGCACAGAAAATGCTAAAAACCATTTAAAAAGCCAATTGATTTTATGTTGATCTTCAATGTCACTAAAAAGATCGTCAATTGATGCCGAAACAGTCGTGTTTTCAGCATTGCCAACCAGTGATTTTAAGTCGGCGTAATTGGATTCACTTTCTTCTCTGTTGTAATTGAATGCGATGGTTTTCAGAACCTCATTATTATTGGAAACTTTATAAAATCCGCTTTGTAAAATAACTTCAGACAACATCAGTTCGACTTTATTTGGAGAGACTTTTTGAAGCGGAATAAACGCATTGGTCTCGTTTGAAACCTTAAGTACCTCATCCTTTCCGATGAAAGCTTTGATTTCAATGCTGTTTTCTGGAGCAATGGTATAATAAAGTTGTGTTGTTTTTAAGTTTGTTTTGGAAAAATTATAAAAAATGGGCACCACCAATGGCGATTGCGTAAAATCTGAAACCCCTTTATTTAAAGGCGAAGAAATCCAATAAAAAGTGCCGTTTTTGATTTTTGTGGAAGAGATAAACGGACTGTTATTGTCGAATTTAAGAATATCAAAACTGTTTTTGGAATTGTTTTGGTAATGCAAAGCCGTTTTCGGATATTGAAAATTGTTCACTTTCTTTTCAAAAACATCATCAATTAAAGGATGTCCGTAATTTATGGCAGTAATTTGATGGTCATTTTCAATTTTAGCGCTTATTTTTCCTGCCTTAAATGCGCTCAAAAGTCGGTTATAGGAATCTATATTCGCATTTTGTGAAGGAATCACCACCAAATTTTGGCCGTTTTCTGAAAACTCAATTAAACTTCGTTGCAATTCAGCAGGAATGTCGGCCAATTCATTTAAAATGATTAAATCCTGATTCTGAATGATATTGTAATTTAAGTTTGAAAGCGGGGAAGCGGTAAAATTAAATTCTTTTTCAGTATAGATTTTTGGCAAAAATTCTGCCAGATTTCCAATGCTAAGCACATTGATTTTTTCGGGTGCGGCAATTGAAAAATAAAAGTCGTTGTCAAATTCCATCCCGTCATCAACCAAGGAGATTTTTCCGCTAAAATTATTGGGATTAAACAGTGTAAATTGAACGGTATGGCGATTGGAATTTGCAAATTTCGCAGTGGTTTTTCCCATCAAGGTTTCGTCTTGAAATAAGGAAACAGGAATCGTTTCAGTAATAACTTGGCTGCTTTTCACCAATACATTCAAGGTTAATTCTGATGAAGATTTTTGTTCAACAGAAATACTGTCCAAATAAATGTTCCTTGCTTCTTTAGGAGAAATCTGCAGCAAAGAAATAGGTGCGTTTACAATTGTAAAATCAATTTTATTTTCAACATTAATATTCTGAAAATCAGATATTAATATAATCCTATTTAAGGTATTTATTTCATCTATATAATTGCTTTTTGCCTTCAGCAAAACGGTATTTATATCAAGCTTATTTGGTGCATAATTTAGGTCGATTAACGCATTTTTTAAACCATTGGCATCTAAATTTTTTAAATTCGCATCATTGGTGATCAGTGTATAAGTGCTGTTTTGGAGGTTGTTGTTTTCAATAATTTTTTGGGCAGCACTTTTCAATAATTCCCCTTTTTCACCTTTTGCCTGCATGCTGAAGGAATTGTCTAAATAAATAGTCAAATTCATATTTTGCATGGCGGAAGATTTAGAAAAATAGGGTTGGGAAAAGGCCAAAATGATACAGCTTAAAGCAAACAATCGACTTAATAAAACGAGCCATTTTTTAATTTGTGAACTTTTTCTGGTTTGCCTTTCAATATTTTTTAAAAAAGCAACATTGGTAAAAGGGACTTTAACGAAGCGTTGCAGTTGAAATAAATGAACAATTATCGGGATGATAAGAAGCAAAAGTGCGTAAAGAATTTCCGGATGCTTAAATTGCATTGTTCAAAATGGTTTATCAAAGATATAAAAATGGACGGTATTTATGAAAAATAATTTTTCAAAATGCCCAAGGCGTATTTGCTCGCAATGGAATTTGCAAATTTCGGAAAATCTATGGTCGCATTGTCATTTGCCTTATCTGAGATAACGCGAATTATGGAAAACGGCACTTCATATTCAAAACAAACTTGGGCTACCGCAGCGCCTTCCATTTCAACACAAATAGCTGTTGGAAGCTTTTTATTCAATTTTTTAATTTTTTTGAGGCTTGAAATAAACTGATCGCCGCTGGCAATATCGCCATAAACCACTTTTGGCGTTTGGATATCAAAAAGCTTCGCGTCTTCCAACGCAATAAATTGATGATAAGTTGCTAAAAACATATTGGAAGCTTCCAATAATTTTGCGGAATCGTTTGTTTCCAGAAACTTTTTTCTTAAAATGGGAATTTCAAATTTTTCATAAAACGGAAAGGCATTTAAATCGTGTTGGTACAAATTTTTGCCAATCACAATGTCTCCGATGTTTAACTTAGGCTGAATGGCGCCGGCCACGCCCGTAAAAATGATTTCCTTGACATCAAAATCGTTGATCAATTGGGTGGTGGTGGCTGCAGAAGCAACTTTTCCCCAACGAGAAAATACGAGGACTACTTTCTTTCCAAATAAAGTACCTGTATAATAGGTTCGCATCCCTTTTACGGTTTTGGAAACCTGCTTAAGTTCGTGAAGCAACGCCTGAATTTCTTCTTGCATTGCGCTAATAATTCCTACCATTTTATCATGATTTATTGCTAATTCTGCCGTCAATCATCTCCAATTTTCGGTCGGCCATCTCCGCTAATTCTTGGTTGTGGGTTACAATCACAAAAGTTTGGTTGAATTTATCACGCAAAGTGAAAAATAATTCGTGCAAATTTTTGGCTGAAGCAGAATCTAAATTTCCGCTGGGTTCATCGGCAAAAATAACATCGGGATTGTTGATTAAAGCCCTGGCGACTGCCACACGTTGTTGTTCACCGCCCGACAATTCGTTTGGTTTGTGTTGCATTCTACTCGAAAGTCCCAAAAAATTGAGCAATTCCTTGGCTTTGTTTTCCGCATCTTTTTTAGAAGTATTTCCTATAAAAGCAGGAATACAAACATTTTCAAGCGCCGTAAATTCGGGAAGTAATTGATGAAACTGAAAAATAAAACCAATATGCTGATTTCTGAACTTAGAAAGTTCGCTGTCTTTTAATTCGAGGATGTTTTTAGCGCTGATGGCCAATTTAGAATCCTTGCCTTTAGTTGGGTAATCCAAGGTACCAAGAATTTGCAGCAACGTTGTTTTACCAGCTCCGGATGGACCAACAATCGCCACAATTTCTCCTTTTTTTATGGATAAATCCACGCCTTTTAAAACTTCTAAATCCCCGTAAAATTTATGAATATTCTTAGCTTCAATCATGTGGTAAAAGTAAGCTTTTTTGTT
>JAAFHC010000100.1 GCA_010906935.1 Gelidibacter sp. | reverse complement strand
GATGACAACAAATAACACTTGGAACAGCTTCTATTTTTACTTTTATTTTAGCAATAAGAGATGAGGCTTCGTATGTGTTATTTTAACAAAAATAAATAATAAAGTCTCGAAAAATTTCGAGGCTTTTTTTTTGAAACAAACTTAAATATGAAAGTAGCGATACAAGGAATTAGAGGATCATTTCACCATATAGTAGCCGAGGAATATTTTGGAAAAAATATCGACTTGGTCGAGTGTATGTCGTTCGGTGAAATGCCGGGTTTGCTGTTCAACAAAAAGGCAGAGGTCATTGTTATGGCCATTGAAAATTCCATTGCAGGTGCTATTTTGCCAAATTATGCGTTGATAGACGACCATAAACTCACCATTTGCGGGGAGCATTATTTGCCCATTCACCACAATCTGATGGCGTTGCGCGGACAAAAAATAGCCGATATCAAAGAAGTATATTCTCATCCTATGGCTTTGCTGCAGTGTAACAAATTTTTTGGCGACTATCCGTATATCAAACTTATTGAAGACACAGATACCGCTGCGGTAGCCAAAAGAATTCAGGACAACAAGCTCTTGGGTGTGGCGGCCATTGCGGGCAGTTTGGCTGCGGAAATTTACAATCTGGAAATAATTGCGCCAGAAATACAAACCATCAAAGACAATGCAACCCGATTTTTTATATTGACCAATGCGGAAAACAGAAAAAGCGTTTCGGCCAATAAGGCATCCATAAAATTTATCACCAGCAATGATACCGGAAGTTTAGCGCAAGTGTTGACCATTTTGGCAAAGCACCATTTAAACCTTTCCAAAATACAATCGATGCCCGTGATTGAAACGCCTTGGAAATATGCATTTTTTGCCGATTTTATTTTCGATAGCTATGCCGATTATTTCAATGCTATCAAAGAAGTGAATGAAAAAACGGAAGCCTTAAAAGTGTTGGGTGAATACAATAAAAGCAAACGATAATGATACCAAAAGCGAAGAGATTAAATGAGGTGAAGGAATACTACTTTTCCACAAAGTTGCGGGAAGTGGCCACTTTGAGGAATGCAGGAAAACCAATTATCAACCTGGCCATTGGGAGCCCCGATTTAAATCCGCCCCCAAGTGTGGTTGAAGCCATGAAAAATGCGATGGACCTGCCAACGGCACACCAATACCAAAGTTATCAGGGCATCCCTGAATTGCGGGAAGGCATCGCGAATTTTTACAAAACCAATTTCAACGTATCGTTAAATCCTACCAATGAAATTCTGCCTTTAATGGGGTCAAAAGAAGGAATTATGCATATTTCCATGGCTTTTTTAAATACTGGTGATCAAGTGTTGATCCCAAATCCGGGTTATCCTACCTACGAATCTGTCACCCGATTGTTGGAAGCAGAACCTGTTTTTTATGACTTGTGTCAGGAAACAAACTGGTTGCCAAATTTTGAGGAGATTGAAAAGCTGGACTTAAGCAAGGTGAAAATAATGTGGGTGAATTATCCGCATATGCCAACAGGGGCGGTGGCTTCAAAAGAAGATTTTGAACAATTGATTGCCTTTGGAAAAAAGCACCATATCTTAATTGCGAACGACAATCCGTACTCTTTTGTACTGAACAACAATCCGATAAGTATTTTGGAAGTGGAGGGTGCCAAAGAGGTGGCCATCGAACTGAATTCATTGAGCAAAACCTTCAATATGGCCGGATGGCGCGTAGGCATGGTGGTGGGCGATGCCGAAATTATCAAAACCATATTGGAAGTGAAAAGCAATATGGATTCCGGGATGTTTTTTGGGATTCAACAAGGCGCGGTGGAAGCTTTAAAATTGTCGGAAGACTGGTTTATAAAGCAAAATGAAATCTATCAAAAAAGACAGAAAGCCGTGCGGGAAATATTTGACGCTTTAGGCTGTACCTACAATAAAAATTACGGCGGATTGTTTGTGTGGGCAAAACTGCCAGAAGGCAAGAATTCAACGGCGTTTACCGATAAATTATTGTATGAAAAAGACGTGTTCATTACCCCGGGAAATATTTTTGGTTCGCATGGCGAAGGCTATATCCGCGCTTCATTGTGCGTTTCAGAAGCCGTATTAAAGGAAGTGTTAAACAGATTATCTACCGTAGAAATTTAAGAAATGGAGAAATTAGTGATCATTGGTTTGGGTTTGATAGGCGGTTCTTTGGCACTCGATTTAAAGAAAAGGGAGGGTTACAAGGTCTGCGGAATTGACCAAAATCCGGAACATATTAAAAAAGCACTGGCGCTAGGCCTTATTGAGGAAGAAATAAATTTTTCCCAATTGTCAGATGCTTCGGTGGTGGTGATTGCGGTTCCGGTGAATAAAATTGCGGAGGTAACGTTAAAAGTGCTGGACAATGTGGCTGAAGACACCTTGGTTTTTGATGTGGGTTCGGTAAAAAATGAAATTTGCATGGCAATACAAAATCACCCAAATCGCAAAAACTTTGTGGCGGCACATCCGCTTGCAGGGACGGAATTTTCAGGACCTGAAGCGGCCATTTTCGATTTGTTCGACCATAAAGTGGCCATCCTCTGCGAAACGGAAAAGTGCGGCTGGCAAGTGCTGGACAAAGCGTTGAGCCTGTTTAAAAAACTGAATATGCGCATCAAAATGATGAACCCTGTGGAACACGACAGGCACATTGCCTACGTGTCGCACCTGTCGCATGTGAGTTCTTTTATGTTGGGAAAAACAGTGCTGGAAATTGAAAAAAACGAGCAGTATATTTTTGATATGGCAAGTACAGGTTTTGCTTCAACGGTGCGTTTGGCAAAAAGCTCATCGAGCACTTGGACCCCAATTTTTCTTCAGAATAAAGAAAATGTGATTCGATCTTTGGAAGAATATATCAAAAACCTTAGTGAATTTAAGGAAATGATTGAGCGTGATGACGAAGACGGATTAAACAGAACAATGAACAATACAAATTATATTAAAACAATTTTAAACGGAATTAAATAGTTAAAGTAAAATAGGAACGAACATGGAAATTACGAAAGAAAACAGAAAGTGGTTGGATGATATGAATTTATCTCACCCTATTGTAATTGCGGGACCTTGCAGTGCAGAAACGGAAGATCAAGTCATGAAAACGGCACACCTGCTTAAAAATACCGATGCCAATGTGTACAGGGCAGGTATTTGGAAACCAAGAACGCGTCCGGGCGGATTTGAGGGCGTTGGCGCAATAGGATTGCCTTGGCTGAAACGCGTGAAAGAGGAAACTGGCATGTTGGTGACTACCGAAGTTGGGAATGCAAATCACGTTGAATTGGCATTGAAACACGGCATCGATATTTTATGGATTGGCGCCAGAACAACGGTGAATCCTTTTGTGGTGCAAGAAATTGCTGATGCATTGAAAGGGGTTGACATACCGGTATTGGTGAAAAATCCTGTGAATCCTGATTTGCCTTTGTGGCTGGGTGCCGTAGAACGTTTTCAGACAGCGGGAATTTCCCAGCTGGGTGTTATTCACCGCGGATTTTCAACGTACAATTCTTTGCATTACCGCAACAAACCAAAATGGCATTTGGCCATTGAACTGCAAAAGGAATTCCCGAATTTGCCTTTGATCATTGATCCATCGCATATCTGCGGAAGAAGAGATACCTTATTGGATGTTTCGCAAACAGCCCTCGATTTAAATTACGACGGATTTATGATTGAAACCCATATTGACCCAGACAATGCCTGGAGCGATGCCAAACAACAAATTACACCTGCGCAATTGGCTCAAATGACCGTGGATTTAAAAATTCGTTTGAAAAGCAGTAGCAAAGAAGAGTTTCAACGAAAATTGAATATGTACCGCAAAGAATTGGATTTGCTCGACAGCAATTTAATTGATTTGTTAAAAGACAGAATGGGTATCTCCGAACAAATTGGAAGGTTAAAGCACAGTGAAAATGTGGCTATTTTACAAAGCAGCCGCTGGGCCGATATTTTGGCAACCATGGCCGAAGCCGCTGAAGAAAAAGGACTGAATAAAGAATTTGTAGAAGAAATATTTAAAGCCATTCACGTGGAATCTATCAATATTCAGCATAATGTGAAGTAAATCTCAAGGCTCAAGGCTCAAGGCTCAAGGCTCAAGGCTCAAGGCTCAAGGCTCAAGGCTCAAGGCTCAAGGCTCAAGGCTCAAAAATTGGTTCATAAAGTTAAAAAATAATTTTCTTTTATGGCTAAATCAGACTAAAAATAAGAAGGCACGGATTTTAATCCGTGCTTTCTGTTTTTGCGAACTTGGCGTAAACCTTTGCGACCTTTTATCTTTCAAGTGTTACCGAAAACTGAAAATATTAAACCAGTCACGCTGAATTTGTTTTTTCCTTTGTTTCAAACTTCTCACATCTTCCGCAAACCAAAACAAAGTAATCGTCTTATGATGTTCCTGCTGCCGGCCGCAGGCGGGTTTCGTTGTAAATATTGAAAACGTCATCACCCTGATTTACTCCAATCAAAGAAACCGTCCTATGAGGTTTTTCGTTGTAAAATATTGAAATTTTTAGCGTTGGTTGATGTTGCAACCCAAAGAGCTTATGAAACTTACTCAACTGAGCTGAAAGCGAAGAACTCAAAATACCCAAAGCGGTCTGGGTGCTGAGGATAAAAAAATTCAATTCATTTTACAGAAAAAGATCATCAGACTTCTCCATCGCGCCGGCTGGCTCGATCACTAAAAATGTTCACTGAACATTTTCTTAACGTTCCGCCCTATTGCTTTTTTCAGCGATGGAACCTGCCTGCCGGCGGGTAGGAAAAGTAAAAATCAAATTAATAAAGATGAAGACGCTACTCCAAACCAGACATATTGAAAGTCACGGATTACAAATTTGCGCCATCGGATTTCTATTGTTGCGATCTTTGCGTAAACCTTTGCGACCTTTGCGTTTAAGTTTTTTGGCCTATGTGTTTTATATTGTTTTTCAACTTTCTACTATTTTTTTAACAAATTATCCATAAAGGGTAAATTGATCCAAATAAACCGTTATTTTTGTGCTGCACATGAAAATCATAGAACAAATAAAACAGCCCATTCTTGAAGAAATGGAACTCTTTGAAAGCAAGTTCAAAGAATCCATGGCTACAAAGGTTCCTTTGCTAAATAGAATTACACAATACATTGTAAGGAGAAAGGGAAAACAAATGCGTCCGATGTTTGTTTTTTTGGTGGCAAAAATGGTTTCGGGAGGGAGATTTGAAGAACGCACGTACCGAGGTGCATCTGTCATAGAATTGATTCATACCGCCACCTTGGTGCACGATGACGTGGTGGATGAAAGCAACAAAAGAAGGGGGTTTTTCTCTGTAAATGCCTTATGGAAAAACAAAATAGCAGTGCTTGTTGGAGATTTTTTATTATCGAAAGGCTTATTGCTCTCCATTGACAACAACGATTTTGACATTTTAAAACTAATTTCGGTGGCCGTTCGTGAAATGAGCGAAGGGGAATTGTTGCAGATTGAAAAAGCACGCCGACTCGATATTACAGAAGATATATATTTCGAAATCATCCGCCAAAAAACAGCCACTTTAATTGCTGCCTGCTGCGGAATTGGTGCGGCTTCTGTGGGAAGTGCTGCAGAAGAAATAGAAAATATGCGTTTGTTTGGGGAACGTATTGGGATTGCTTTTCAAATTAAAGATGATTTATTCGATTATACCGATGAAAAAATTGGAAAACCTACAGGCATCGATATTAAAGAGCAAAAAATGACATTGCCCCTTATTTATGTGTTGAATACCTGTACCAAAGAGGAACGTGACTGGCTGATTAAATCGGTTAAAAAATTCAATAAAGACAAAAAACGCGTCAAAGAAATTATTGCTTTTGTTAAAGAAAAAGGAGGTATTGAATATGCCACGGAAAAAATGAAAGAATATCAGGAAAAAGCACTGGAACTTTTGGAAACTTATCCTGATTCACCCTACAAAGACTCACTCTTGACTATGGTCAATTACGTTATAGAACGTAAAATTTAAACGGCTTCTGCCAGTTTTAACAACTCTTCTAAATGTTTTCTTGAATTTGACAATCGGGGCACTTTATGCTGTCCGCCCAATTTTCCTTTTAGTTTCAGCCAATCGTAAAACAAACCTTTCCTTCCGCAGATAATAATAGGCATAGCTAAGGTCATATTGTGATAGCGTTTGGCCTCGTAATCGGAATTGATGGCTTTCAGTGCATTATCCAGCAATTCGGTGAAATAATTAAGGTTTTCAGGAGGCGTTCTAAATTCAATCAGCCACTCATGCCCACCACTTTTATCCCCAACCATAAAAATAGGGGCAACGGTGAATTCACAAACTTCGGCACCGGTTTTTAAACAGGCTTGTTTTAGGGCGGTTTCCGCATTTTCAATAATCAATTCTTCCCCAAAAACATTGATAAAATGTTTGGTTCTTCCCGTAATCCTTATTCGGAAAGGGTCTAAAGTCCCAAATTTTACGGTGTCCCCAATTAAATAGCGCCACAATCCACCATTGGTGGTGATTACCATGGCGTAGTTTTTATTAAGTTTTACTTCGGAAAGCGGTATGGCAATGGAGTTTTCGCCTTCAAAATTATCCATCGGAATAAACTCATAAAAAATGCCATAATCAAGCATGAGCAGCATATCCAATGAATTATTGATATCCTGAATGGCAAAAAATCCTTCAGAAGCATTGTACGTTTCGAAATATTTAAATGCGTCGTTTGGGATCAATTTTTTAAATTGTTCTCGGTACGGATTAAAATTTACGCCGCCGTGAAAATAGACTTCCAAGTTTGGCCAAACTTCTAAAATGTTGGTTTTTCCAGTTCTTTCCAACACATAGTTTAACAGCACAAGCATCCATGAAGGCACCCCAACCAAACTGGTAATGTCTTCATTGATGGTTTCGTCAACAATGGCTTTCATTTTACTTTCCCATTCGCCCATGAGCGCCGTTTCCTGCCTTGGTGCACTGCTGTAATCGGCCCAAAAAGGCAGGTTTTCAATAATAATGGCCGATAAATCGCCAAAATAGGAGTTGTTGTCTTCATAAACGGCACTGCTTCCGCCCAATCGCAAACTTTTTCCCGTAAAAAGCTGGGCATCCGGATTGTTATTGAAATAAAGGCACAGCATATCTTTTCCGGCTTTAAAATGGCAATCTTCCAGTGCTTCTTCACTTACTGGAATAAACTTGCTTTTTGAATTGGTGGTGCCGCTCGATTTGGCAAACCATTTGATGGGTGTGGGCCAAAACACATTTTGTTCTCCTTTTCGGGTGCGTTCAACAAGGTGTTCAATAGATTCGTATTGCTGAATTGGGACATTTCTGGCAAATTCGGCATAGGTCTTAATTTCTGAGAATTGATATTTTTTACCAATTTCGGTATCCTGCGCTTTTTCCACCAATCTATGCAACAATTCTTCCTGAACATCAATGGGATATTTTAAAAATAATTCCATTTGGTGTTTTCGCTTTTTTAAAAACCAGGAAATTATTGAATTAACTATTGGATATGGCATGTTTTATTAAGTATCTTTAGGCTTTAAAATTACTAAAAAATTACGATGCAATACCATACTGTTTTAAAAAAGATGATGACGGAGTTAAATGATACCGTAAACTATTATTTGGAAGTTGAAAATGATTTCTTGAACCTGAACCAACTGCTGGGACGCAATATAGAAATCAGTTTTGAAGGCTATCATTGCATGTGCTGCGGAAAAGAAAAGAAAATTTTTAGGCAGGGGTTTTGTTATGATTGTTTTTATGAAAGTGCCCAAGTGGGCGACTGGATTATGAAACCCGAATTGAGTACGGCACATTTGGGAATACGCGATCGTGATTTGGACTATGAAGAAAAAGTGCAGCTGCAGCCTCATATCGTTTACCTGGCGTTGTCGAGCAACGTAAAAGTGGGCGTCACCCGCAAAACGCAAGTTCCAACAAGGTGGATAGACCAAGGCGCTTCCAAAGCCATTGAAATTGTGGAAGTTCCAAACCGCTATTTGGCCGGAATTACGGAAGTAGCCCTAAAAGACCACGTGGCCGATAAAACCAGCTGGCAAAAAATGTTGAAAAATGAAATTGCAGAAATAGATTTAATTGGAGAAAGAGAAAAGTTAAAGCAATACATTCCCATGGAAGCTTGGCCTTATTTTTTGCAGAACAACGGAAAAATCACCACCATAGAATATCCCGTAATCAAATATCCCGCTAAAATTAAAACATTGAATTTGGAAAATACCCCGGTTTTTTCAGGTAAACTAATGGGCATCAAAGGCCAGTATTTGTTGTTTGAAGATGGCACTGCATTTAACATCAGAAACAGTGAAGGCTATAAAGTGCAATTGACAATTGGCAATTAATGAGGAGCAATTATTTATTATTCATTGTAAATTATGCTTATTTTTGTCAATCAAATTAATAATGATTTAAAATGAAACGTCTGCAACAAAATAGTCTGACAGACGAGTTAATGAAGCTAAGGGTTCCATTTGACGAATAAATACAATAAAAAATAACACATGAAAGCATATATTTTTCCGGGCCAAGGCGCCCAATATACAGGAATGGGATTGGATTTATACAACACCTCTCCGTTGGCAAAAGAGCTGTTTGAACAGGCCAATGAAATTTTGGGATTTCGCATTACCGACATCATGTTTGAAGGAACTGCCGAAGAATTGCAACAAACGAAAGTAACGCAACCCGCCATATTTTTACACTCCGTAATTTCGGCAAAAACCTTGGGAAATGACTTTAAGCCTGAAATGGTGGCCGGACATTCTTTGGGTGAATTTTCGGCCTTGGTGGCCAATGGGGTTTTGTCTTTTGAGGACGGACTTAGATTGGTTTCAAAAAGAGCGTTGGCCATGCAAAAAGCTTGTGAAATGCAAGTTTCTACTATGGCGGCAGTGTTGGGATTGGAGGACGCCATTGTGGAAGAAGTGTGCGACAGTATTGATGGTATTGTGGTTGCGGCAAATTACAACTGCCCAGGTCAATTGGTTATTTCGGGAGACATGGAGGCCATAGACAAAGCTTGTGCAGCAATGATTGAAAAAGGGGCAAAACGTGCCATAAAACTCCCTGTTGGCGGCGCTTTTCATTCTCCTTTAATGGAACCTGCGCGCGAAGAATTGGCCGAAGCCATCAGCAATACCATATTTCACAAACCCACTTGTCCGGTTTACCAAAATGTGGTTGCTGTAGCAATTAAAGATTCCGTAGAAATTAAAGAAAATTTAATTTTGCAGTTAACGGCGCCTGTTCGCTGGACACAAACCATCCAACAAATGATTGCCGATGGTGCCACCGAATTTATTGAAGTGGGTCCGGGAAAAGTGTTGCAAGGCTTGGTTCGCAAAATTGACAGAACTGTCATAGCAGGCAGTGCGGAATAAAGTCCCCTTACCCCCCGAAGAGCCCCCTATCCCCCGAAGGGCAATGTCATTAAGTTAAGATATAATTAAATAAAAATCATTGGGTTACGAACCAAAAATTGGTTCTTTGTAATTGCAAAAAAAC
>JAAFHC010000099.1 GCA_010906935.1 Gelidibacter sp. | reverse complement strand
GGGAATGTTCCTGACCTTGGTTGCGTTTTTTGTCGGTAAAAAGGAGCATAAAGCATAAGTATTTTTATTGTTATTTAATATTAAAACGAGTATAAATACTTATACTCGTTTTACATTAAATCAATTATTTTATTAATTAATTAACCGATTACTAAGAGCTAGATTTCTAAATATTTAAAACTGAAATCCCAAAACTTAAAACTCAAAACTTTTTTCGGTATATTTGAGAACTAATAAAATCAAAAATAATGAACACTAAACACCTCAAACTATTTATTGGGTCCATCGTTTTATTGCTTGCAATTTCTTGTAAAGTGGCACCTGAAGCCATTGAATATGGTAAAGACCAATGCAGTTTTTGCAAAATGAATATTGTGGATCAAACACATTCAGCACAATTGGTCACAGCCAAAGGAAAGCAATTTAAATTTGATGCCATAGAATGTATGGTCAATTATCTGGACCAAAACAGCGAAGAAAAAATAGCCATTTTATTGGTGGCAGATTATGCAAATCCAGGTGAAATGACCGAAGCAGAAACCGCCACTTTTTTAATAAGCAAAGCAATTAAAAGCCCGATGGGCGCAAATCTTTCTGCCTTTTCAGTAAAAAATACTGCGGAAGAATTTCAGCAAAAACACTCAGGGGAAATTTTTACTTGGGAACTATTAAAACAGCAACTTTCCGATAAATAATGAAGTATAAAATCCTGTTTTTTTTCTTTTTCATTTCTTTTGCGGTTGCTGCCAAACAAATCGTGGTTTGCCAAAGCTGCACTGTTAAAACCATCAAAGAAGCCATTAAAATGGCTAAAGACGGCGATGAGATTTTAATAAAAAAAGGGGTGTACAAAGAGCAAGATATTGTCATTGACAAACCCATTTCCCTAATAGGTGAAAAAGGCGCGGTAATCGACGGAAATAATGTGGGCGGCATATTGATATTTCAAACAAATAATTTTAAGATCAAAGGCCTAAAAATTATCAATGTTGGATTGAGTTATACCATTGAATATGCGGCCATAAAAGTGATTAAAGCCAATAATTTTGTGATTGAAGATTGTATTATGGAAAATGTTTTCTTCGGAATTTTAATTGAAAAATCGAAAAAAGGCATTATCAGAAATAATAAAATTTCCAGCAATCGTAAAAATGAAGCAAGCTCGGGAAACGGCATTCATATTTGGAGCGGAGAGGAAATGAAAATCTATAACAATGTAATGTTCGGGTTGCGCGATGGCATTTACTTCGAATTTGTGAAAAACAGCATTGCCCATCATAATTTAAGCTATAACAATATCCGTTACGGCCTTCATTTTATGTTTTCAAACAACAATGAATACCATCACAATGAGTTTAGAAATAACGGCGCAGGCGTTGCCGTGATGTTTTCTAAATTTACAACAATGCATCACAATAAATTTCGGCTCAACTGGGGTTCGGCATCTTACGGTTTGCTATTGAAAGAAATTTACGATGCCGAAATTCACGACAATTTGTTTGAACAAAATACCATAGGCATCAATGCGGAAGGCTCTACCCGAATCAACTACAAAAACAATACTTTTTTGAGAAATGGTTGGGCAGTTAAAATTGCCGGAGCCTGTTATTCAAACATTTTTACGCATAACGATTTTATGAACAATTCGTTGGATTTGGCCTATAATTCCAATATCAACGACAATAAGTTCGACAATAATTATTGGAGCGAATATACAGGGTACGATTTGGATAAAGATGGCATTGGCGATGTGCCGTACCGACCCGTAAAGCTTTTTTCATACATTGTAAATAAAACGCCGGAAGCCTTAATTTTGTTAAGAAGTTTGTTTGTTGACATCATCAATTTTTCAGAAAAAGTTTCACCGGTTTTTACGCCAGACGATTTAATGGACAACAACCCTCTAATGAAAAGAATAAATGATTGAATTTAAAAATTTACACAAACGATTTGGAAAATTAGTCGTTTTAGACGGTTTAGACCTTGATATTAGCAAAGGCGGCATATTTGCCATACTTGGGCCAAACGGTTCAGGGAAAACCACTTTGATTAAATGTTTGTTGGGGATGGTCATTCCAAATAAAGGCGATATCATTTTCGAGAAAAAAAGTGTTTTGCGTCAATGGGCATACCGCGATAATTTAAATTATTTACCGCAAATAGCGAATTTTCCACCAAACTTAACGGTAATTGAACTCATCAATATGGTGAAAAACCTTCGGCCAAAAACAGCCAATTCCGAAGAACTTATTGAACTTTTTGGATTGAAAAGTTTTCTGGATAAAAAATTGGGAAATTTATCGGGCGGCACAAAGCAAAAAGTAAATATTGTGCTCGCATTTATGTTCGACAGCGATTTAATTGTTTTGGATGAACCCACAAATGGCTTGGATCCAATTGCGCTCATCCAATTAAAAAAAATGATTCAGAAGGAAAAAGACAAAGGAAAAACCATATTAATCACCACACACATTATGAGTTTTGTGGATGAGGTTGCCGATGAAATTGTTTTCCTGCTTGATGGCAAAATTTATTTCAAAGGAACTATTGATGCGCTTAAAAAGCAAACCAACAATGACAATTTAGAGCACGCCATTGCAAATTTAATAGCCAAACAATATGCTTAAAATATTAAAATACAGTTTTTACGATTTAATGCGCAGCCGCTGGAGTTATGTGTACTTTTTGTTTTATTTAATACTGGGTTTTGTGCTGTTATTTCTGAATAACGATGTGGACAAAGCGGTCATCACTTTAATGAATATCATCATTGTTTTAACGCCTTTAATTGGAACCATTTTTGGTGTGATGTACTATTATAATTCGAGAGAATTTACAGAATTGTTATTGGCACAACCCATAAACAGAAGCAAAATTTTTATGGGACAATATCTGGGAATTTCAATTTCCCTGACTTTAAGTTTGGTTTTGGGCCTTGGAATACCATTTGTTTTATACGGATTGTTTAAATCTGCTGCAATTTTTAATTTTAGTTTGTTGTTATTGGTTGGCGCTTTTCTGAATTTTATTTTCGTGGCTTTGTCTTATAACATTGCCCTTTCTACCGAAAACAAAATCAAGGGATTTGGCTACGCCATTTTGATGTGGTTGTTTTTGGCCGTTATTTACGATGGGATTTTTCTAATATCGCTTGTGGTTTTTAATTCGTATCCCTTAGATAAATTTTCATTGGCGGCAACCATGTTCAATCCCATCGATTTATCGCGTATTTTAATATTGTTGAAGTTGGATATTTCTGCATTGTTGGGCTACACAGGCGCTGTTTTTAGAAAGTTTTTTGGAACGAATTTTGGCATGCTTATTTCTATGGGCGTTTTGGTGTTGTGGGTGGTTTTGCCTGTGCTTCGAATGAACTTAAAACTGCGAAAAAAGGATTTTTAGCAAATTTCGCCAATGGTTTTAATGAAGCAATTTTCAACAGATTTTTACTTCAAATTGTTGTTTAAAAAGCCGTTTTTATAAGCATTCATTTTAGTGAGATGCTTATCTTTGTGTTTAATTAAGCAAATGAGTTTTGTTATTTTCTTCGGATAAAATGTTAGAAATATTTCATTTTAGGTTGAAGTTTAAACATGAAATTTAATAATTGGTAAACAATCGATGGAAAACTACAAACCAAAAAGCAGGTTAACGGCCAAGGAATATATAAATGGTGTTTTAAAAGGTGACCGTGTGCTGCTTTCAAGGGCAATTACTATGATTGAAAGCAATTTGGAAAGCGATAAAATAATTGCAAAAGAAATTGTGCAAGCCATATTGCCAAAATCAGGAAATTCATTCAGAATTGGAATAACAGGCGTTCCCGGTGTTGGTAAAAGCACTTTTATTGAAGTTTTCGGACTAAATTTAATCAAACAAGGTTACAAAGTTGCCATTTTATCTATTGATCCAAGCAGCCAGCGTTCAAAAGGAAGTATTCTTGGCGACAAAACCCGAATGGAAGAATTGGCAAATAGGGAAGAAGCTTATATCAGGCCTTCAGCTTCCGGCGATACACTTGGCGGGGTTGCCAATAAAACGGGGGAAACGATGTTGCTTTGTGAAGCTGCTGGATATGACATCATTTTAATTGAAACAGTAGGCGTGGGGCAGTCGGAAACTGCGGTGCATGGAATGACGGATTTCTTCTTGCTTTTAATGCTGGCAGGTGCCGGTGATGAATTGCAAGGTATCAAAAAAGGAATTATGGAAATGGCCGATATGGTGGTCATCAACAAAGCAGATGGCGACAATATCCGTAAAAGCCAAATAGCAAAATCACAATATCAAAACGCATTGCATATTTTCCCGCAATCCGAATCGGGTTGGAGCCCTGTGGTAAGCACGGCTTCCGCAATTAAAAATATTGGAATTGATAAAGTTTGGGAAGAAATTTCTGCCTACAAAAAATTGGTTTTGGAAAATGACTATTTTCATAAAAACAGAAATCTGCAGCAAGTACAATGGATGTATAACAATATCAATGAAGAATTGAAACAATTGTTTTACGGATCAAAGAATATTGCAAGTCAGTTGGTAATTTTGGAAAAAGAGATTGTTTCCGCGAAAATATCGCCTGTAAAAGCAGCGCAAAAAATTATTGAGGCGTTTAAAAAGTCATTTTAAACACAATGAACTGGTTTAATAAAAAACCCTTCATAGTTAAAACTGTGAAGGGTTTTTCGCTTTCAAATAATCATACTTTTATGCCTTTTCTAAATATTTTTCCATAATGGTGATGGCAGATTCAGAAATGACAGTACCCGGCCCAAAAATGGCAGCCACTTTTCTTTCCAATAAATAATCATAATCTTTTGCTGGAATTACGCCACCTGCAAACACCATAATATCTGGCCTTCCCAATTTTTCTAATTCACCAATTAATTGAGGAATTAAGGTTTTATGTCCGGCCGCTAAACTGGATGCTCCAACAAAGTGAACATCGTTTTCAACAGCTTGTTTGGCAACTTCTTCCGGTGTTTGGAACAAAGAACCCATGTCCACGTCAAAACCCAAATCGGCAAAACTGGAAGCAACTACTTTTGCACCTCTGTCATGCCCGTCCTGTCCCATTTTAGCAATCATAACACGCGGACGGCGTCCTTCAATTTGCGTAAATTTATCGGCCAATTTTTGTGCTTTTGCAAAAGTGCTGTCGTTGTCTATTTCTTTGCTGTACACACCGCTTATTAAATTGGTGGCGGCTTTATGACGGCCAAAATGCACTTCTAACGCATCGGAGATTTCACCCAAAGTGGCAAAATTCTCAGCTGCTTCAACGGCCAATTTCAGTAAATTTCCTTCGCCGGTGGCTGCACAATGTGATAAGGCTGCAATATTTGCGTCAACCAAACGCTGATCTCGGTTAGCTTTTAATTTTTTCAATCTCTCAAGTTGTGAATCTCTCACAGCAGTATTGTCAATGTCTAAAATTTCGATATTGGATTTTTCTTTGGTTTGAAATTTATTCACGCCCACCAAAATATCTTGTCCGGAATCCAATCGCGCTTGTTTTCTTGCAGAAGCTTCTTCAATGCGCATTTTAGGAACACCTGTTTCAATGGCTTTTGCCATGCCGCCAAGTTCTTCAACTTCTTCAATTAATTTCCATGCTTTTTTTGCGATTTCTTGGGTAAGATATTCTACATAATAAGAACCTGCCCAAGGGTCAACAGCTTTGGTGATTTGGGTTTCTTCCTGAATAAAAATCTGTGTGTTACGAGCTATTCTTGCCGAAAAATCTGTTGGCAATGCAATGGCTTCATCCAATGCATTTGTGTGTAATGATTGTGTTCCGCCCAAACCTGCCGCCATCGCTTCAACACAAGTTCTGGCAACGTTGTTAAAAGGATCTTGCTCGCTTAAACTCCATCCCGATGTTTGACTATGCGTACGCAATGCCATTGATTTCGGATTTTGCGGATCGAATTGTTTAATAATTTTTGCCCAAAGCATCCGTGCAGCTCGCATTTTTGCAATTTCCATAAAGTGATTCATTCCCACAGCCCAGAAAAAGGACAATCTAGGAGCAAATTCATCAATTTTTAAACCTGATGCCAACCCAGTTCTAATATATTCCATGCCATCTGCCAATGTATATGCCAATTCAATATCAGCAGTAGCTCCAGCTTCTTGCATATGGTAGCCGCTAATGGAAATTGAATTGAATTTTGGCATATGGTGCGTGGTATATTCAAAAATATCACCAATAATTTTCATGGAAGGCAGTGGTGGATAAATGTAGGTGTTTCTCACCATAAATTCCTTCAAAATATCATTTTGAATGGTGCCGCTCAACTGATTCAAAGCAACGCCTTGTTTTTTTGCCGCAGCAATGTAAAAGGCCATAATTGGAAGCACAGCGCCGTTCATGGTCATAGAAACCGACATTTTATCCAGTGGAATTTGGTCAAACAAGATTTCCATATCCAAAATGGAATCTATCGCAACACCCGCTTTGCCAACATCGCCTGTTACGCGTGGATGGTCTGAATCGTAACCTCGGTGCGTAGCCAAATCAAAAGCAACAGACAATCCTTTTTGGCCCGCAGCCAAATTTCTTCTGTAAAAGGCGTTTGATTCTTCGGCAGTTGAAAATCCTGCATATTGGCGAATTGTCCAAGGTTGCATCACATACATTGTGCTGTAAGGCCCTCTTGTAAATGGTGGCAATCCAGCCGCAAAATTTAAGTGTTCGGCATCTTTGATGTCTGCCGACGTAAAATGTTTTTTTACAGGAATTCCTTCGGGAGTATGCCAAATTTCTTGATTCTCCGGAGAAGCTGCTTTTTGTTTCACAGCGGTATTTAATGTTAAATCTGAAAAATCTGGTCTCATGCTTCTAAGGATTTTATGGTTTTCTTAATTTTATGCTGAATGCTTGAAATGGTGGCGATAATGTCCGATTTTACGTGGATGCATCCGTCTAAACCCGCTTCTGTCAATTCAGCGATTATATTGATTGGGTTTCCGGCCAATAAAAGTACTTTGTCGTTATTTAATTTTCTGAATGCTTTTACAAAAGCCAAAGCACTTTCGTCATAATCTTGGTCAGAACTGCAAATAACCACCACATTGGATGCTGATTTCGCACTTTCTGTAGCGGCTTGCAAAGCACTTTCGTAGCTTTTTTCCGGCAGAATTTCAAATCCGCTCACCCCTAAAAAATCGTAAGCAAAAGCAGCTCTTGCTTTTCGCATGGTTAAATTTCCAAAACTTGAAAGCGCAACAATTGGGCGTTGGTAAAAGTTTTTTACAAGTTCTTCTGTCGTTTTTCTTAAAGCTTCAATTTCTAACGATGCTCTTCTTGGCCTCAATAATTTTGGATTGGGATTCATGTCACCTTCAGAAAGAATTTCTGAAGAAATATTTTCCATTAAATTGGGGTATTTGTTAACGCCAACCATCGCCAATCTGCGCTGACTTAATAATTTAATCTTTTCAAAACGGATTTTTGCAATTTGTTGTTGCATAAATTCGCTTTCAAAGGCCTCATAAAATCCGCCTTTTTCTTCAATTTCTTTGAAAAGTTCCAAGGCCTTATTTGCTATTTTTGAACTAACTTCTTCAATATAATAGCAACCGTCTGCCGGATTGGCAACTTTGCCAAAGTAAGATTCTTCTTTTAATATGGTATAAATATTCCCGGCTATTCTGCTCGAAAAATCTGATCCTTCATTAAATTCGCTATCGTACGGATCGATCAAAACACCATCAACATTTCCTAAAATAGCCGACATCGTTTCTGTGGTGGCACGCAATAAATTGGTATGTGCATCAGTAACCGATTTACTCCAGATGGAAGTTTTGCCGGTGAGTGCATGTGAAAATTCCCCAATACCGTATTTTTTCGCAATTTCCTGAAGCAAGCTGTTGAAAGCCCTAAATTTTCCTATTTCAATAAAATATTCAGACCCAATGGCCAATTGAAAATGCAGGTTATTGAAAATTGTTTCTAAGGAAATGCCCCTGTCTGAATATCTTTCAATGAAGCAAACCAATGAATTCAACGTGTAAGCAACCTCCTGAACCTGATTTGCCCCCGAATCTAAATAGGCGGTACCCGAAATGGTTATCGCCTTAAAATTCGGGAATTCTGATGCCAATTCCGCAATGGCTGCGGCTTTATCGCATTGACCGGGATTCATTTTTCCTTTGACGACATAATTGGAGATTAACTCCATATCAAAATAGCCCTTAAGGTTTTTTTGATCGATTTTTTGCGCGGCGACAAAATCAAAGAAATCAATGGCAAATGCAATTTCATGCGCTCTTAAAATAAAGGCTACCGCGATTTTATTCATATTGATGCCTGCAAGCAATCTAGGAACAACGGTACTTTCTTTGATATCGAAAAGCAAGCCGTTGATGCCTTCTTCAATCGCCTTTAACGCTATTTTGTTTGCGATTTCTTCCGTTGGCGCATCTATAATTCTATAATTGATTAAAGATTGCGAGTTTTCTCCCGTATTTTTTAAATAATTTTGTTTGTCTTCTGAAGTAAAAAAAGGTGGAATGTCAATGTTGCTGAGGTTTTTCCAAACCAATTTTTTGTTGAAGTCTTCTCCTTTTAAGTCAGTTTTCACTTTTTCTGTCCATTCTTGCTTTGAAACAGGATTGAAATTTGAAAAAAGCGATTTATTTTTATCGTTCATCATATTTTGTATTAATTGTGAGCCAAGCAATCGCCGATTATTGAAATATTTTCGAGGAATCGGCAATTATAAATTAAATGAATATCACACCAAACTGCTGCCGAATCTTTCAAAAATGGTTTTGTCAAGATCTTCTCTGCAATCGGGATGTGCAATATCTCTAAGCGCTTGCGAGCGTTGTTTTAAGGTTTTTCCAAAAAGGTTGGCAACGCCAAATTCGGTTACCACATATCTTGCGTGAGCTCTTGTAGTCACTACGCCAGCACCAACTTTTAGTGCGGGAACTATTTTTGAAACCCCTTTTAGCGTTGTGGAAGTAATGGCGATAATCGGTTTTCCTCCTTTGGATAAAGCGGCACCACGCATAAAATCCATTTGTCCGCCAACACCGGAGAACATTCTTAATCCGATGGAATCCGCGCAAACCTGTCCGGTAATGTCAATTTCTATTGCCGAGTTAATGGCGGTTACTTTTGGGTTCTGGCGAATGATGGCGGTATCATTTACATAAGTGATATCGAGCATTTCAATTTCGGGATTGTCATCCATAAAATCATACAAACGACGAGTTCCCATGGCAAATCCGGAAACAATTTTATACGGATTTACTTTTTTCTTTGCACCGTTAATAACGCCATTTAACACCAAATCAACTATGCCTTCGGAAAACATTTCTGTGTGAATACCAAGATTTTTGTGATTGTTTAGATAGGTGAGCACTGCATTTGGAATACCGCCGATGCCCATTTGCAGGGTAGCTCCGTCTTCAATAATGCCTGCGATATTTTTGCCAATTTGCGCTTCAGCCATAGTAGGAGCGGCCATATGCATTTCTTGAATTTCTTCAACAACTTCAACACAGGCAGCAAAATTTCTTAAATG
>JAAFHC010000098.1:2858-12403 GCA_010906935.1 Gelidibacter sp. | reverse complement strand
ATGATCGCAGGAATTAGCATTTACGATATTTTAACCCTCACAAGTATCTTATTTTTTATAGGAGTTTACGGGTTTTTCACAAGAGAAAACTTAATAACGGTATTAATGTCAGTTGAATTAATTTTAAACGCTTCAGCCGTAAATTTTGTGCTTATCAACACTTATTTGTATCCAGATTTACTTCAGGGCGCTGTGTTTTCAATTTTTATTATTGCCTTGGCTGCTGCTGAAACAGCTTTGGCCATAGCCATTATTATCAATTTGTATAAACTCATTTCCTCTGTTGAAGTGAAGGATACAGAAACCATGAAATATTAAATAGACAAAAAATTTAAATTATAAAAAATGGATTTTAGTTATACCATATTAATTCCTCTGATTCCTTTAGCATTGTTTTTAATTTTAGGGTTATTCAGCAAAAAAATACCGGCTTCAATTTCGGGTTGGATAGGGTCATTGGGTTTAGGAACCTCGTTTGCATTGTCGTTATATACTGCTTACCATTATTTTTTAAACGGCAAATTAGAAGGTGTCTATCAAACTTTTATTTATAAACAAACCTGGCTCGTATTTACCGATAAATTGCACATAGATTTAGGGGTATTGATTGACCCAATCTCTGTAATGATGATGGTTGTGGTGACCACCATTTCTTTTATGGTTCATCTATACAGCAGAGGTTATATGCACGGAGATGACGGTTATACCCGCTTCTTTTCATATTTGGCCTTATTTAGCTTTTCAATGCTAGGATTGGTTATGGCAACTAACTTATTTCAAATGTATATTTTTTGGGAATTGGTTGGTGCTTCCTCCTTCTTATTGATAGGATATTATTACACAAAACCTTCTGCAGTAGCTGCCGCAAAAAAAGCATTTATTGTGACGCGTTTTGCCGATTTAGGATTTTTGTTAGGCATACTTTTAATCAGTTATTATACAGGCACTTTCGATTTTCAAGACTTAACAAGTCAGGAAGGAATGTTAATTGCCGGCTGGGGTGCTTCCGCTTCCTTTATGGGATTGTCGGTATTCACTTGGGGATTGATTTTAATTTATATGGGTGGTGTCGGTAAATCGGCCATGCTTCCTTTTCATATTTGGTTGCCGGATGCGATGGAAGGTCCAACACCAGTTTCAGCATTAATTCACGCAGCAACTATGGTGGTTGCCGGTGTGTATTTAGTAGCGCGGTTATTTCCTGCTTTCTATTTTGTGGATGGCGGATTTGCCCTGCAAGTCGTCGCTTACGTGGGCGCAGTTTCATCCTTGGTCGCCGCTTTAATAGCCATTACACAAACAGATATAAAACGCGTATTGGCATTTTCAACGATGTCTCAAATTGGTTATATGATGTTGGCTTTAGGCGTTTCAAAATACGAAGGGCATGAAGGTTTGGGTTATATGGCTTCTATGTTCCATTTGTTTACACACGCGATGTTTAAAGCATTGTTATTCTTAGGCGCCGGTTCTGTGATTCATGCAGTTCACAGCAATTATATGAAAGATATGGGTGGTTTAAGAAAATATATGCCAATTACACATATTACTTTTTTAATTGCGTCGCTTTCTATTGCCGGTTTCCCAGGATTTGCAGGATTTTTCAGTAAAGATGAAATTTTAGTTGCGGCTTTTGAAAGTAATAAACTCATTTATTACAGCAGTGTTTTAGTGGCAGGCTTGACCGCTTTTTATATGTTCCGATTGTATTTTAACATTTTTTGGGGCGAAGACAGAAAATACAAACATACGCCGCATGAATCTCCGGCAACAATGACCATTCCGCTTATCTTTTTAGCCTTTATGAGTATTTTCGCTGGTTACATTCCATTTAGTCAATTTGTAACAGCCGACCTTACGCCGTTTGAAGCTCATTTAAATATTCCATTAGCCGCTATAGCTTCCTCAGTAGGAATTATCGGTATTATTCTGGCCTATATTTTCTATAAAAAACCAAGTGAATTGTCGAAAAAATTCGCAAATGCTTTTGGTTTTGTTTATAAGTGGATTTACAACAAACTTTATTTTGATGAATTGTACATCTTCGTCACAAAGAAAATACTTTTTGGCATTGTGGCATTTTCAGCATCTTGGTTCGATAAAAAAGTTGTTGACAGTTCCATGATTGGCATTGGAAATGTAACTGTTACCGTTTCAAATAAAATTAAGGGAATGCAGTCGGGTAAATTACAAGATTATGCTATGTCATTTGTTGGCGGTATTGTTGTGATTGCGATGGTTGTTTTTTATATATGGATAAATTAATTTAATACAATGGATATTTTATCACTTTTTGTAGTAGTACCGATTTTAATTGTTTTGGCTTTAACTTTTTTTGCCAAGGACTTAAAACAAGCAAGACTTATCTCGGTAGTAGGAATGGGAATTCAGTTTGCCATGTCCATCAACCTAATTTTTGCTTACTTAAAAGAGCGTGCCGTAAATACTGGTATTATGGTTTTTACCAGAGATGTTGTTTGGTATGAAACTTTTAATATTCATTATAGTATTGGTGTTGATGCCATTTCGGTGGTGATGATTGCTTTAACTGCTGTGGTGCTATTGGCCGGTGTCTTTATTTCCTGGAAAATAGACGATTTGCCTAAGGAATTTTTTATATCGCTGATTGCTTTATCTTCGGGCGTTTTCGGTTTCTTTATTTCAACCGACTTGTTTACGATGTTCGTGTTTTATGAAATAGCCGTGATACCTATGTATTTACTGATAGGTATTTGGGGCTCTGGGCCAAAAGAACATTCTGCCATGAAATTAACCTTGATGTTAATGGGTGCTTCCGCAGTTTTATCTGTTGGAATTTTGGGTATTTATTTCAATTCCAATGCCGATGGCGGTGCCTTAACCTTTAACATCTTTGAAATAGCACAGGTTAACATTCCTGAAGCTGCACAAAACATATTTTTTCCACTGACTTTTATAGGATTTGCGGTAATTGGAGCTTTATTTCCATTTCATACCTGGTCACCTTCCGGTCACGCTTCTGCACCAACAGCCGTTTCTATGCTACACGCAGGTGTGCTGATGAAATTAGGAGGTTACGGTGTGTTTAGAATCGCGATGTACTTGTTGCCTGTAGGCGCCTTAAACTGGTCCGATTTCTTCTTGGTATTGTCCGCTTTCGGAGTAATTTACGGAGCATTTGCTGCCATTATGCAAAAAGATTTAAAATATGTGAATGCTTACGCTTCAGTAAGCCATTTGTCTTTGGTTTTATTCGCATTGTTAATGTTTAATAAAACAGCATGGACGGGTGCTATAATTCAATCCTTATCGCACGGATTGCTAACAGCCATGTTCTTTGCTTTAATAGGCATGGTTTATGGAAGAACACATACCAGAGAAATTTCAAAATTGGGCGGGATAATGAAAATATTGCCTTTTATTGGCGCTATTTATGTAATTACCGGTTTGGCTTATTTAGGTTTGCCGGGCTTTAGTGGATTTGTAGCTGAAATGACCATATTCGTTGGGGCTTTTCAACACCCTGATTTATTCCGAAGAATTTTAACCATTGTGGTTGTTTCATCCATTGTGGTAACATCTGTTTATATTTTGAGAATGGTTGGTAAAATTATGATGGGACCATTATCAAATGAAGAATATAAAGATTTGCCAAAAGCAACCTGGTTTGAAAAAACCGGATTGATTTTATTGCTGATACCGGTTGTTATGATTGGTGTTTTACCATTGGGTTTAAGTGAAATGTTAAAAGAAAGTATCCAACCATTTTTGGAAAGGTTATTATAAAAATCAAATAAAATGAATTTAGAAAGTTTTCTATTAATGCGCTCGGAAATAGGATTATTGGCAATTTTATTATTGCTAGTCATATTCGAAATATTTTCTAACAAAAAACAAAAAGCAGCGGTCATTCCTTTTGCGTTGATTTTATTGGCAATTAATACCGTTCTTGGATTTCTGCCTCTAGCATCGGGTGAATTGTTCGGTGGCTCGTTTAAAACAAATGCGCTGTTATACTTCTTTAAAACAACCTTAAGTTTGGGCGTTTTAATTTTATTGTTACAATCCGCAGATTGGCTGAAAGAAAAAGTAGTCGATGAAAATAAAGCATCAGAATTTTTTATGCTGATCATTTCATCCCTGCTAGGAACTTATTTTATGATTTCCGCAGGTGATTTTTTAATGTTTTATATTGGTTTGGAATTAGCGACACTTCCAGTTGCAGCTTTAGTTGCTTATGACACTTATAAAAGAATTTCTGCTGAAGGCGCCGTTAAATATATTTTATCATCGGCATTGGCCTCCGGAGCCGCTTTATTTGGTATTTCATTATTATACGCAACTACCGGAACCATTTATTTTGATGCTATGGCTGAAGTTTTAACAAGTTCTAATTTGTCAATTTTAGCATTTGTGTTTTTCTTTGCGGGCTTGGCATTTAAAATATCCTTAGCACCATTTCATTTTTGGACGGCAGATGTTTATGAAGGTGCGCCCATTAATGTTGCTTCCTATTTGTCTGTAATTTCAAAAGGAGCCGCGGTTCTTATTTTAATGATTCTTTTATTCACCGTTTTTAAACCTTTAATGCCGGTTTGGCACAAAATTATTTATATCGTCATAATTGCCACCATGTTTATTGGTAACCTGTTTGCGATACGACAACAAAATTTAAAACGGTTTTTGGCCTATTCATCCATTGCACAGGCTGGTTTTATATTGTTGGGCTTAATGTCTGTTGACCAACTGGGAACTGCAACCATCGTTTATTTTGTGGCTGTTTATATTTTCTCAAATTTAGGCGCTTTTGGTGTTGTACAGGCAGTTTCGTCAGCTTCTAATAAAGAAAACATCAACGATTATGAAGGTTTTTACAGAACCAACCCAAAATTAAGTTTGTTAATGATGTTGGCGCTATTTTCATTGGCAGGTATACCTCCATTGGCAGGATTTTTTGGTAAATTCTTTTTGTATACCGCAGCTGCAAGTAAAGGTTATTATATCCTCGTATTTATTGCAGTGGTGAACGCCACTATTTCATTGTACTACTATTTATTGGTGGTTAGAGCTATGTTTTTAAGACAAAGTGACCAAGCCATTCCTTATTTTAAAAGTCCGGTTTATATGCGCTTGGGATTAATTTTGGCAGCAATCGGTATTTTAGTGGCTGGGGTTTACAGCCCAATTTATGATTATATATTTTCAATTAGCAATACATTTTTAAATTAATAGACTATGGGACTTGGAGGAAATCATTTATTTGGAAGCATTGGAGAAACAAGAGTTACTTTTGTTGAAAAAGGTGTGGATGAAAACCGTAGGGATTTTTTAAAAAACCTGTTGGAAGTAAACGGCTTTGAAGTTGTGATTGAAGAAGATAAAATAAAAACAGAAGGCGATCCGCAAATGTACACCGTTGCGGTAACCGATATGACTTTTAATCCGACTACTTCGGTTTTTGCACGTAGTTTAAAAACAGCGGATGGAAGAATTGTTACACAAGATTATTGGAACCAAAAAACCGATGAAACCAATCCGCATTACTGGAATTATTGTAAATAATTTTAGATAATTACAACATTACATCTGTAATAAAATCGTATCATAAAAAAATGAGCTGCTGGTTTACAAGAAAACCAGTAGCTCATTTTTTTGGTATTATTCAATCTCTTTTAACTCTGGCAGCTAATCTTTAATTTATAATACATTCGTGTTATATTTTTATGCTTTACTAATCGTTAGTTCCTCTCAAAATATATCAATCATATAATGATTAAACAATTGCTTTACCAATGTAAACCAAGGTATTTCCATTTTCAATTTTAAAGGATTCGTCTAAGGAAGAAATAATGTGTATAAAACCTGATTCATCCTTTAAAAAAACTGGTATTGCGTGTGTTTCATAACCTATTTCCTTTAATAATCTATTAAAATGTTCCCGTGACTCAACGTTTACCTCATTTATAAACGGAAAATCTCGAACCACTTCACTTAAATTAATAAAGTCATCTTTATGAGTGAATAAATTTTCTTTTGAAATCTCAATTTCATTAATCAATTCATCCGTTGAAACAATTCTAAAAGCACCGTTTTCTCCAAATTTTTCAGCATATTTTTCAATTACGTATTTATTCAAGCTTCGACTGCCGGTTAAAGCGAGCAAATAACCTATATCATTTAACTCAACATCTTCCGATAAGTCATCCTCATAAACGTTGACTTTCATAGCTTCTAACCCTAGCAATTTTGCCCTATTAATATTGTCGCTATTGTTATCAATTATAACAACCCTTCTGCCATTTTTCTTTAAATAATCGGCAATTAAACGTGCAAAATTTGAACCGCCTATCATCATAATTCCGTCAGAAGATTTTAAAAACACCCCTGTTAACTTGGCAAACAAGCGCGCAGTTGTTGCATTTAACAATACCGTTCCCAAAACAACCATAAAAACCAATGGCGTAATATATTCTGCATCTGGCTCACCCTGCATAGAAAGTTTCAATCCGAATAATGATGCGATACCGGCAGCCACGATTCCTCTTGGGCCTACCCAGCTTATAAATAGTTTTTCATTTAAACTTAAACCGGAATTTGTGGTGCTTAAAAAAACGCCTAAAGGTCTTAAAACAAAAACCACAATAACAAATAAGGCCAGTGTTTCCCATCGATACAATAGCAACATTTCGCTTATATTGATGTTTGCCGACAGCAAAATAAACAATATTGAAATTAATAAAATGCTTAAGGATTCTTTAAAATAACGAATCTCCTTTAATTCTTCCACTTTCAAGTTGCCAAGAACCATTCCCATAATAACCACCGTAAGCAAACCCGATTCATGGGCGAACAAATCGGACAGCACAAATACGGCAAGCACTATTGCCAAAGAAACAACATTGAGCAGATAATGAGGAATTAATTTTTTTTTGATGGAAAAATAAAAGGCATAAGCTGAAGCAAAACCAATAGTAAATCCGACAACAACTATTTTTCCAAATTCAATTAAAGCTTCAATCGTATAATTATATCCTTCGCCCACCCTTATAAATTCAAAAATTAAAACGGCAGCCAAAGCACCAATAGGGTCAATTAAAATACCTTCCCATTTTAATACGGCGGAAACATCTTTTTTCAAGGGAATATTTCTCAAAATTGGTGCTATAACTGTAGGTCCGGTCACAATGATTAAGGCCGAAAATAAAAAAGATATTTGCCAACTGATATTAAAAATAAAATGGGTTGCAAACCCCGCTCCAAAAAAAGTAACCAATGAACCCAGTGTTATGAGTTTAAGAATGGCCGGACCCACATTTAAAATCTCTTCTTTTTTTAATGTTAAACCGCCTTCAAACAAGATGATGCTGATGGCTAAAGACACAAAATTAAATAGACGTTCATCGGGAAATAATCCCTCCGTGCCATTCCAAACAGGCTCCAGCCATTTTGTGCCATCAGCAGAAATTAATGTTGATACTGGGCCAACCAATAATCCGATTAAAATTAAGGGCAAAATTGCCGGAAGTTTCAATTTCCAAGCCACCCATTGCGCAATAATTCCCAAGACTATAATTCCAGCCAATTCTAACATATATTCCTTCTTTTTGCAGATTGCCTTTTGTTGAAATTTAGACAACACTGCAAGATAATTAAATATATTTTACAAATCCTTAAATGTTTTTTTAGCCAAACTGGCATTGTCATATTTTAATTTCAGCAATAACTACTTTATCTAAACCAATCTGCTTTAAAATTCATCAAAATAGCCTTATCCTATTTATTCCAGCTATGGTATCTCTTGCTTGAAATCATAGAATTTTAATCGTTAGCTAAATCATCTATATAAATTGTTTTTTTGTATATTTATTGCTAATCTCAATAAATTATTTTTTTTACTAAAACGATTAAACTACGCATTATAGCTATGGACGATAAAATAGAAGAACGTTTCTCCTTTAAAAAACGGATAGCGAGTTTTAGCTACGCATTTAAAGGCTTTGTTTGGTTATTTCGTTTTGAACACAATTCCAGAATTCATCTTTTTTCTTTAATTATTGCGGTAATCGCCGGATTTTTCTTTCAAATTTCTAATGAAGAATGGTCATTGCTGTTTATTGTTTCAGGATTTGTTTTTTCTGCGGAAGCTTTTAATTCTGCCATTGAGTTTTTGGCAGATGAAGTTTCTTTAGAAAAACGCGATAAAATAGGAAAATCAAAAGATCTTGCCGCTACCGGTGTACTTATAGCCGCTTTTGCTGCCGCAATTGTGGGTTTGATCATATTTTTGCCAAAAATAATCTCACTTTTTAATTAATATAACGATGAAAAACAATCACAAAATTAAGTCAATAGTCTTATTCCTATATCTCTGGTTGTGCATTGGTTTCCCTTTAGGTTTGTGGGTATTATTGGCGGGACCTTCAAAATGGCTGGCTGAATATGCCCGCTCAACAGACATGGAAATGTCCAAAGAAAATATTTTAGGAAAACTGATTATCATCGTGTATGTCATTGTTGCTTTTTTACTGGCGCTTCTACTCCATTGGTTCATAAAACGATCAAAAAGCAAGGCCGTAAAATGGATTATACCAAGCATATTAACCCTGATTCTGCTCACTTCAGTCTATATTTTTAGTTTCAATCCTCAATGGCTAATTAGCTATTCCGGAGGAGATCCCATAAAAAATATAGAAAATCACCAACAAAAAAATAAAGACCAGCTAAAATTTGTTTATGGCGCCTATCCTAATGAAGAAATGATAAAATCCCTTAAGGAACAGGGGTACGACGGTATTATTTCGTTGTTGCATGAAATGGTCATTCCGGCAGAACCCGCTTTAATGAAAGACGAAAATGAAATTGCTATAAAATACGGCATCAAGTTAATTAATATGCCCATGATGCCATGGATTTCAGGAAATGAAAAAACCCTGCAAGCTGCTAAAGAATTTATTGAAAATGAGAAAGGACTTTATTATGTGCATTGTTATCTTGGGCGCGACAGGATCAATATTTTTAAATCGGCCGCTAAAAAATATGGGGTTAAAACCAGCTTAGATAAAAATATAACTACCCGCACAATGGAAGACCAACCTAACTGGGAAAGAGGCGATTATTTTAAGTTAGAAGAAGGCGTTTATTTAACGCCTTACCCAACCGATGATGAGTTCACCATGTTTGTTCTTAATGACTATTTTAAAACAGTCATTTCACTACTTGATAATAATGTGGTAGATAACCAACCTTGGATTGCAAAAGAAGAAAAAATTTTTACCGATTACCCTATGAATTATGTTCATTATCCGCTTGTTTCAACTTTTAATCAAAAGGATTTGGATGCCTTAAAAGCGTTGATTAATACAAAGGAAAAACCAATTCTTTTACATGGATTCCTAACAATTGACCCGATTTCAAAATTTATTGTTGCTCATTATTAAGTACGTTTAACTGGATAAGAATTCTTGACTATTATAAATTTTGTTACTAATCAGTATGATAATGATCTGTAATACAAAGCTTTAAATTTAACCGCAATGTACGCTAAGGAAATCGCAATGGACGCAATG
>JAAFHC010000098.1:0-2838 GCA_010906935.1 Gelidibacter sp. | reverse complement strand
GCGACCTTTGCTTTTTCTTTGCGACCCTTGCGGTAAAAAAAATAACAGTCTAATAATCAATTAGTTTTAAAATATTAATATACTGATTAGTTACTAAATTTTATATTATAATTGCGCCAACCATTTACTAAATGGCATTGTAGCCAAACTGGCATTGTAGTATTTTAATTGCCCTGTTACTTCCTTGCCTAGCCAGCTTGGTTTGGTAAATTCTGTATTTTCATTGGGAAGTTCAATTTCGGCAATGATCAGTCCTTTGTTTTCTCCAAAAAATTCATCAACTTCAAAATACAGGTTGTCATTGGCAGGGATAATATGCCTTATCTTTTCAATGATTGTTGGTTCACAAAGCAACAATAAATTTTCGGCTTCATTAACAGGAATTTCCTTTTCCCACTCAAAACGGGTAGTTCCAGAGGCGTTACTTACTCCTTTTATGGTTATAAAACCTTGATGATCGCGTATTCTAACGCGCACCGTTCTTTCGGGCACTGTCGATAAATAGCCTTGTGCAATTTTATAGCTTTTTATGGCTTGTTTTTTAAAATCACCTATCACCAAAAATTTTCGTTCTATTTCCTTGGTCATTTTATACTTATCTGAATTTTAATTCCCAATTGAGTCCGATGGAATAAATCCAAAAATAATTTCCCGGGTTGAAACTAATTTCCTGATGCGTAACACCCAACAGCGTTCCCCAAGCATTTTGTTTGTTTGAAGACGTAAAATAATAGCCAAAATTAAATTTTTGCGACTGTAAATCTATGATGGTCTCTTCATTTCCTCCCAAACTAAATCTTTCAAATTCAGGAGAAAAACCCATTCCTATTGAAACACTAAAATAATTGTCGGCATCACTTCTGTATTTTCTGTAATTTAATACGCCCGATTTGCTGGTTCCTGAATCTCCGGGCGTTAAATAAGGTCGAAAATTCCAATAACTGTTTCCTGTGTACCAACCAACAGAACCTGTGTAAATAGTAGTGGTTGTCTGGTATTTTAATGCCCTGAAACCCAAAGAAACCTCAAAACTTTTTGGCAACGATTTATACAATTCCGCGCCATATCTTACATCCGGATAAAGGTAAGAGTTTGAAAATCCAAGATTCACATACGCATAAAGTCCTTTTGTTATTTTTGGATACATATCTATCTCAAATTGAAGGCCATTATCATTAAACCTCCTACTGAAATTCATCTTTCCAATAATACTTCCGTATTTCGTTTTTCGACTATAATTAAGCGAATAATACTGCATTGGATCAAAAGTTTCCGAATAGATATCTACTGACGATTTGATACCGATGGCGTTATAGCTCAGCGTATTGGTCAACTTCTTTTTGTAATCTACCGCTTTTTGATCCTTCGGATTTTGGTCCAAAACAAGCTGTAAGGTTTGTAATGCTTCTTCAGGATTATTTGATTTTTCCTGAGCAGATGCTTTCAAATATAGTATTTCCCCATCGTAAGGAAAATATTTTAAGCCATCATTTGCTATTTCCAATGCACCAAATGGTGCTTCTGCCCATAACTCGTTATTTATGGCGGCAATCCAATCGGCTTTTCTTTGTTTGTCTTTTTCTAAAATATAGGAAAACTCATCTCTTGCTTTTTTGTATTCCCCATCCCAAGAGTATGTGCTTGCCAAAAAGGAGCGAATGTCATGATAATCGGGGTATTTGGTTAAAATAAACAATAAGGAATCCTGTGCTTGTTTACGTTGTTCATTAAAAGCCAGTTCTCGTGCTTTTTCAAATGCTTTATCAGGGTCTCCTTCAAACACTTTTTGCTGGGCAAAAACTTGAAAAACGGATAAAAAGACCATTACAAAAGTAAATTTAACTATATATTTTGAAAATATCATTGTATGGATTGTTTATAAGTTAGGTACTCATTATTCTCTGGATACAGTTTCACAATACTGTCCATAATTTTATTTGCAATTTTTAAATTATCCTGTTTTTGATATGCTTTTGCCACTTTAAAACTTATCTCTGGATTTACAATTTGATTTTCAGCGGCTTTTTTCCCAATGGCAATAGACTTTTCATATTGGTTTGACCACCAATACATATCCAATATTGCATTATAGCCATCATCATAAAAAGGCGTTCTTTTAAGCACGCTTAAAAATTCCGTTTCGGCCTTTTCAAATTTTCTTTCCCAGGCAAAAGTCCGTCCTTTTAATGTTCTGGCATCGGCATGATTTGGAAATTCGTTTAAAATAAAGTCGCACAACAATCTTGCTTTTTTGTAATCCTTCTTATGTGCAAAATCTTTGGCAAGATTAAAAATTTCGTCAAAAGTTATTCCTTTGGTTAATGCTTCAATTGTTGCCAGTTCTTCTTTTGAAAATTGAACAGCGGGCTGCGTATAAATATTTCGGGAATCAGGAAAAATTTTGTTTTTCTTTGTTAAGTAAGCGTTTAATCTTTTAAACTCGTTGAGTGAATCCATTGCTGTTTTTAACAAAACATCTTCTTTAACTTTATAAGTTCCAAAGTCTTCATTTATTTTAAACAATTCTCCATCAGCCAGTAAATAATCTTTATAAATAAAATCGTTGACAGTTCCTTTATACCTCATTAAAGGAATTTGGTGGATGTTTCTAAATTGTTTTGCGGTATCTAAACCCTGACTCATCCATGAAGTTTCTTCCAACTTATTAAACTTGTAATTGTTCATCAAAAAAGAAAGCAAACTTGGTGTCACATCCCAATGTGAAGAAATTGATTTGAATTTTTCCGATTTTTTCAACATCGGACTGTAGATGTAGAAAGGCACATGAAAACGGCATAATTTATCTTTTTGGGTAATTGGAATAAGCCGGTGATCGCC
>JAAFHC010000097.1 GCA_010906935.1 Gelidibacter sp. | reverse complement strand
GTTAGGTTGATAATGCACTCACAAAAGCAATGTGAAATGTACCGAGTGCGCTGGCAGAAGCGTTGAATTTGAGCGTTGGCAAAGCGGCTATTTAGCATAATTTTTGTTATAATTACGGCTTTGGCGCGGTTTGGCTGATGTCGGCAGTATTATAACAGCAATTATGTTATTTAGCTTGGGGTTGTTTTTATGGCGGATTATTTGTTTGAGCGTTGGCAATAGCTTATTATTTTTTTTAGGAACGACAAAAAAGTAATGTGCTATTATGGTATGGCTACAAATAATGTGACCTAAAAACAACTGTGCGGCGGGGTGCGGAACAAATTAAAAGACAGACGGTTTTTGCTTTTTCTGCAAAATACTGGGTTTTAGTTTGTGGGGGTTTCTTTGTTCAAACTTAAATATGATGGATATTCAATGTTCATTTTATCATAAATATTACTACGTTGCGCTACTGCTCTTTTGGTAACCGGATTTATAATCGACACATTATTTTAACAAATTGCTTCTCTGCGATTGCAAGGGCACTTCGACTAAGTGTAACCTAATCGTAAATTAAGTCCAGGACATCCTTTGAAGTCGGACGGCATTTAATATGGCCAATAGCGCAACGCCAACATCTGCAATTACGGCTTCCCATAAAGTAGCCATTCCAAAAGCGCCTAAAATCAATACCAATATTTTTATGCTCAATGCAAAACCAATGTTTTGCCATATAATTTTTGTGGTTGAATTGCTTATTTTGATGGCTATCGCAATTTTTGAAGGCTGATCTGTTTGTATGACAACATCTGCGGTATCAATGGCGGCATCGCTTCCTAAACCACCCATTGCCATCCCTACATCGGCGATTGTAATAACAGGTGCATCATTTATACCGTCACCCACAAAAGCAATGGTTCTACCTTCAGCTATTAATTTTTCTACTTCTGTAATTTTGTCTTCAGGCAAAAGTTCACCAATTGCTTTGTCTATTCCTAATTGTTTTGCTATTTTATCAACAACAGCCTGTTTATCGCCAGAAAGTATCACAACTTTGGAGATATTTTTCAGAGAGTGTAATGCGACTATTGCTTTTTTTGCATCTTCTTTAAGGGTATCCGCAATTGTAATATAGCCGGCATACTTTTTATTTATGGCAATAAGGACGATGGTTTCGGAATTTGAATTTAGCGCTAAATCATACGGAATCTCAAACTTTTCCAACAGTTTTGTGTTACCGGCCAAAACTTCATATTCCCCAATTTGTCCTTTCATTCCGTGACCGGAAATTTCTTCAACATTGGTTGCTTGAAGGGCGGTATTACTAATGTTTGCATACTTTACGATGGCTCCTGCAATTGGATGGGTAGAATTGACTTCCAGAACGGCTGTTAATTCAAGCAATAATTCTTTGTCGAAATTTACGGCAGCTATTTCTTGCACTTCAAAAACACCTTTGGTTAAAGTTCCTGTTTTGTCCATAACAACCGTATCAACTTTGGTCATTAAATCAATAAAATTAGCACCTTTAAATAAAATACCATTGTGAGATGCCGCGCCTATTCCGCCAAAATAACCCAACGGTATTGAAATTACCAAGGCACAGGGACAAGAAATTACCAAAAAGATTAAGGCACGTTGAAACCAGTTCTGCAAGACATAAGCATCCCCAAGAAAGAAATAAGGAATTATAACCAATCCAATCGCCAGCCAAAATACGATTGGGGTGTATATTTTTGCCAAACGGCTTACCAACAATTGTGTTTTTGCTTTTCTGCCAACAGCTTCCTGCACTAATTTTAATATTTTTGAGAGCTTTGTGTCCTCAAATTTACTGGTTACTTTAATCTCAATCACTTTAGTGAGGTTTACCATACCGGCCAACACTTTGTCGCCTTTGATTTTTGTGTCTGGCGTTGATTCCCCTGTTAAAGTGGCGGTGTTTAAAACGGCGTCGTTTGAAATTAACACACCATCCAACGCAATTTTTTCACCAGGCTTGGTTTGAATTGTTTGTCCGACCTGAACTTCACTTGGATGTTTGATTACTGCATTGCCATTTTCCAGCACGGTGACTTCTTCAACCTGTACTTTTAACAGGGCTTCAATAGAACGTTTGGCTTTGTTTACTGCGGCTTCCTGAAATAATTCACCAACAACATAAAACAGCATCACGGCAACGCCTTCTTCATACGAACCAATTAAAAATGCACCAATCGTTGCAACAGTCATTAAGACAAACTCATTATAAATATTGCCCTTCACCAATAGTTTTGCTGCCTTTAATATAACAGCACCACCAACAATGATATAAATAATGCCAAACCAAATTAAAGGAATGGGGGCTTTAAAAAAAGCAGCTTCAAAAAAATCAAAACCAATTCCAAGCAACAAAAACAATAAACTGATTATTGGAATTAGATAGTCTTTTTTTATACTAAATGATTTTTTAGACTCTTGGGTTTCTTTTGCAAAATCAATAGCACAGGCCATCCCTTCTTTACACTCTTCGCTCATAATTCATCTATTTTTTTCAAAATTAGGTTAATACCCTGTGCAACGGAAGTGCATTATTTGCTATTGCACTTATCACAAATGCCTTTAACCACCAAATTAACATTTTCGGCTATATAATCTTTTGGCAAATGTATTGGCGGAATTTTATATTCTGTGATACACACTGTTTCGTTACATTTTGTACAATGAAAATGCAAGTGCAAATCGGTATCTATTTCGCAATGGCAATTGTCTTCACACAAAGCATATTTGGTGATTCCCGTTCCATCGTCTATTTTGTGGGAAATCCCATTTTCGACAAAGGTTTTTAAGGTACGGTACAATGTGGTTCTGACGGATTTGGCAAAATAATTTTCTACATCCGTTAAACTTGTTGCCACATTTTTATTTAAAAGAAATTGTAAAACCAACAGGCGCATTGCCGTTGGTTTTATGTTGTTATTCTCCAATATTTTTTCATATTTATTTGGAGATGTTCTAATTTCGTTCATTTCTTATGATTTTATGTTGGTTGGCTTAATGTTCATCGCCAAACTCACTTTTTTGTAATTCAGCATTTAAGTAATAAGCACCTTTTGTGACAATTATCGTCTCTTTCGGCAAGTCTTTGATGAAAAGCACTTCTGTGAAACTTAAATCGGATACGCCTTTATTAACCTGAATCTTTTCAAATTCAATTTTATCCCCTGTTTTGCTTTTTTGAACAAAAACATAGTCCAATCCTTTTTCATTGATAAATGCTTCATTTGGTAACGCACGAACTTCTTTACTGGAGGTCACTATTCTTGCTTCAACAAACATTCCGGTTAACAAGCCCTCGTGTGTTCCAATTATTTTGGCGTGAACCAGCACTGCCCGTGTATTCATATCAAACGCTTTGCCTAAGGCAAATATTTCCGCTTCATAAATTTTGTCTGGTCTTGTTGTTAATGAAAAAGTGATTTTTTGTCCGATTTTGACTTTCTCAATATCTTTTTCAAATACTTTAAGTCCTAAATGTAAAAATTCATTGTCAATAATTTCAAACATTTTTTGTTCTGAAGCCACAAATTTTCCAATATTAATATCAATGTTTTGAACAACTCCGTTTATGGGAGAAACCACAGGAACAGCAGCTATTATTCTGCCATTTTCTAACCCAGAAACGCTAATGTCCATTAACTGTAACATAGATTTTGCGGCGTTCAAAGTTGATTTTCCTTCATTATATGCAGCTTCCGCTTGTTGAAATGATTTAGCGGAAGTAATGCCATCTTTTAAGAGCTCCTTTTTACGTTGATAATCTTTTTCCAAAAAAACAATATTGTTTTTTGCAGAAAGATATTCACGCTGTATTGTAATAAATTCGGGATTGTTTAATTGTGCAAGTACTTGCCCTTTTTTCACATAATCCCCTTCAATTACCGCAATACTTTGCACCCTGCCACCAACTATGGCGCTAACACTTGCCCTATTTTGTGGCGGCAATTCCAATTGACCGTTTACCTTTAAAGCATCCCCTAAATTTATTTGTTTGGCGGTGCCTAATTCAATGTCCATTACCTCCAATTGCTTTTGCTGTAAAACCACTATTTGACTGCTTTCTTCGTGATGTTCGCTTTCATTTTCGCTGTGTTCATCCTGTTTTGTGGTTTTATTTTGGCAGCTCCCCAAAACAGCAAGAAATAGTAAAATGGCGCTTATTTTATATATATTTATCATCTTTTAATTGTATTTTCCTGTTAAATAGTTGATTTTATTGACGGTTTGATTGTACAGATTGAGTCTGTTTAAATAGCCTTCTTTAATTTTCACTGCTTGTTCTAAAGTTGTTATGTATTCTACATAATCAACCTCACCTTCCTTATAGGCTTTATTGGCAGATGAAAATAATTTATCGGCCAATAGCAATCCTTTGGTTTCATAATACACCAATGAGGCCTTATGTTTTTCAAAATCTTGAAGGTTTGATTGAAGCTCAGCATTTAAATTCAATTTGGTTTGCTCATAATTCAATTGGGCAATCTCACTGTTTTTCTTGGCGGCCTGTGTTTTCCCATTTTGGGACCAAAAGAACACCGGCAATTTTATGCCAACCTGAAAGCCCGTAAAATTCTTAACGCCATCAATTTGCTGATTGAAATATCCGGCAGATAAATCCGGAAGAAACCGTGCTTTTTCCAATTTATGTTCGCTTTCAGAAACATTGACATATTGTTGCTGAAGGCTTAAAATTGGATTTATGTTGTCATTTTTTTCACCTGTTGAAATGGGTATTTTTTCCAAATCCCTATCAATAATTGTTATTGAACTTTCAGTATTCAGCAACAATTGCAATTGCCTGGTTAAATTTACAACATCAAGACTTGCCTCAGATTTTAAGAGGTTTATTTCAGCTTGTTTACCTTCCGCAGACATTTTCTCAATCAAATTTGTTTCACCGGATTCAAACCTTTTTTCGGCAATAACGGCAAAATTCTGAAACGCTGACTCTAAGTTTGAAATTAGGGAAAACTTGTTTTTTGCAAACCACAACTCCATATAAGCTGCTCTCACATCGCGCTCTAACCTGTTTCTTTCAAGCGTAAATGAAACCTCACTTAAAGCAATTTGTGCTGACTGCAATTTTGCTTGTACACCATAAACCGTTGGAAATTTAAAGTCTTGCGTAACGCTGATTTCATAATCGTTTTGCAAGCCATTTATTTGTCCGTTTTTATAAGAAATCGCTGTCTTATCTATATCGAAAGTCGATTTTTTCAAGCTTTCCTGTTTTTCAATTTCCAGATTGGCCGCTTTTATGTTTGGATTATTTTCAAAAGCAATGGCGACTGCTTTTTCCATAGTTATGATTTGGGGTTTTTCTTGCGCCATTGCCGAATTAATGCCAAAACAAGAAATAAATCCCAATATTAACCAAATTGGCATTGCTGGATTTCCCTTTATTGTTTTCGCCTCTTTTCTTTTAACAGCATTGCGTTCCACAAAATAATAAAGTACAGGCACCACCAATAGTGTTAATAGGGTAGATGAAATTAAGCCTCCAATAACAACGGTGGCTAAAGGCCTTTGCACTTCAGCACCTGCAGATGCGGAAATTGCCATAGGCAGAAATCCCATAATTGCTGCGACAGCCGTTAATAATATTGGGCGTAACCGCTCTTCGGTTGCCAGTAAGATACGTTTTTTTAAATCGGTCATTCCTTCTAATTTTAAGCTGTTAAACCTACTTACCAATACCAATCCATTTAAAACAGCCACACCAAACAACACCACAAAACCAACTCCGGCCGAAATGCTAAATGGCATACCGCGTAAATACAAGCTAAAAATACCGCCAATGGCCGCCAAAGGCACAGCCATATAAATCATTGTAGCTTGTTTCACAGAGTTTAATGCGAAATAAAGCAATATGAAGATTAGAAATAACGCAATGGGCACAACAATGGTCAATCGTTCTTTAGCACGCTTTAAATTTTCAAAAGAACCGCCGTATTCAATAAAATAGCCGTCAGGCAATTTTAATTGTTCCTCCAATTTTAGCTGAACTTCTTCTACCATAGACTCTACATCACGCCCTCTTACATTTACGCCTACCGACACTCGTCTGTACGTATTGTCACGAGAAATTTGCATAGGGCCGGGTTTGTAACTTATATCAGCCAATTCATTCAATGTAATTTGTGATCCGTCATTTGGTAAATCCACAAAGAGGTTACGTAAATCCTCAATACTTTGCCTGTAATCATCTGAATAACGGACTACTAAATCAAAGCGTTTTTCCCCTTCAAAAATAATTCCCGCGTTTGCCCCTGCGAAAGCAGTGCTCACATAACGATTTAATTTATCAATGGTTAGGCCATATTTTGCCAATTTATCTTTTTGATAAATGACCGTGATTTGCGGCAAACCTTCTGTAGCTTCAGCACGCACATCTGCGGCACCATCGACTGTTTGAATAATTTTAGCCATTTCTTCCGCTTTAATTGCCAGCACATCCAAATCGTTTCCGTATAATTTAATGGCAACATCTTCCCTAACTCCAGTCAGTAACTCATTAAAACGCAATTCAACCGGTTGCGAAAATAAAAAGTTGACACCCACGATCGATTTCAGCTTTTCCTGAATCTTTTCAATTAACTCGGCTTTGTTTGTTGCTGAAGTCCATTTACTCATGTCCTTTTCTAAAATGATGAAACAATCCGTAATATCCATCGGCATTGGATCTGTCGGGATTTCTGAAACCCCAATTCTCCCCACCACTGTTTTAACTTCCGGAAAATTTGCATTGATGATATTTTCAACTTCTTCTGACACCTTAATGGATTCAGATAATGAACTGCCGGGTTTCATAATAATTTGCATTGCAATATCCCCTTCATCCAACTTAGGGATAAATTCACCTCCCATTTTTGTGAACATAAATGCTGCAATCATAAATAAAAGTGTTGCAACGACCAGTACCAGTTTCTTAAATTTTAAGGCTCCATTTATTAAAGGTTTGTATCCTTTAAAAATACCCTTCATCATTTTATCGCTCATTTTAGAAAGTCCATCTTCCAACCTCGTAAAAAAGTTTTGTTTGTTTTGCGGGGTAGGCTTTAAAAACAAAGACACCATAACAGGCACATAAGTAAGGCATAACAATAAGGCGCCCAATACGGCAAATCCAAAGGTAAATGCCATTGGCTGGAACATTTTTCCTTCCACACCGGTCAAAAATAAAATGGGCATAAAAACGATAAGAATAATTAACTGGCCAAAAAATGCGGCATTCATCATCATACTGCTCGACTTATAAGTGAGCTCATCCATTTCTTGCGAGGTAAAATCGGCTTTATTTTTTTTGATTCGTTGTTCAATATGATGCACTGTTCCTTCGACTATAATTACAGCGCCATCCACTATAATTCCAAAATCTATTGCACCGAGAGACATTAAGTTTGCCCAAACGCCAGTTGCTTTCATCAAAATAAAAGCAAACAATAAGGAAAGCGGTATTATGGATGCTGTCAATAACCCGCCCCTTAAACTTCCCAACAACAACACCAACACAAATACAACAATTAGGGCACCTTCAATTAGGTTTTTTGAAACTGTGCCAGTAGTGCGCGCAATTAAATCGCTTTGATCTAAAAACGGTTTAATTTGAATCCCTTCAGGCAATGATTTTTGAATACTTGCCATACGTTTTTGCACATTTTTTATGACTTCATTGGGATTTTCGCCTTTTAACATCAAAATTTGCCCTCCAACAGCTTCGTGACCGTCTTCGGTAAAAGCGCCATAACGAACCGCAGTACCAAAACGAACAGCATCTGCAACATCTTTGATTAAAATTGGGGTGTTTTCATTGTTTGCCACCACAATATTTTCTATATCGGCTAAAGATCTTGCCAATCCTTCTCCACGAATAAAGTTTGCCTGGTGATTTTTTTCAATATATGCCCCGCCCGTATTTGAATTGTTGTTTTCCAGTGCTTCAAAAACTTCAGTGATACTAATGCCCATACTGTTTAAGCGGTTGGGATTTAGGGCTATTTCGTATTGCTTTACGTTACCTCCAAAAGAATTTATTTCAACAACGCCCGGCACCAATGCCATTTGTCGTTTTACAATCCAATCCTGGATTGTTCTTAGTTCGGTTGAAGAATATTTATTTTCAAATCCATCCTTAAGTACCAATGAGTATTGGTAAATTTCTCCCAAACCAGTTGCAATAGGGGCCATAAATGGTTTTCCAAAACCTGCCGGAATATCTTCCTGTATTTTGGTCAGTTTTTCCTGAACCAATTGTCTGGGCAAGTAGGTTCCCATTTCATCTTTAAACACAATGGTTACCACTGAAAGTCCGAAACGAGATACTGAACGCAACTCTATAACACTCGGTAAATTGGCGACTGCCAATTCAATGGGATACGTCACAAATTGCTCTATATCTTCTGTCCCTAAATTGGGGGCCACCGTAATTATTTGTACTTGATTGTTGGTAATATCGGGTACAGAACCCAATTTTAAGGTCATCATTGAATAAATACCCGCACCTATGAGCACCAAAATAAATAAACCAACAATGAATTTATTGCTTATGGAAAAACGAATGATTTTATCGATCATTTAATGAAATGTTTAAGTTATAAATGTATGATCACCAACAAAAAGCAGGTGCTTAAAAACGTATTTATAATTTAAACTTGGGGTGGCTGATCTATTGTAGAAAAGTAATTATTGAAGAAAGAAACCTCATAATGCGGACACAATTCTTTCGCAGGAATTATTGGAGAAATTAGTATTTCTGTCAGATTTGTCGGTTCGGAAATGCTGATAGTGCAACAAGCACAAGAACAAAAGGGAGAACATAAATCAATATGAGCATTATTTTCCAAATCAGAACCCTGAGAAATTACAGCAGTTTGTTGTGTGCCAATAGCCACTTCATCATCACAGGGCAGTGCTGAAAATGTGATGGTGATAATTGATATGATGATTGCTATAATTTTCACGGCTCAAATATACAAATAAATTTATGCAATAGTGTTGCAAAGATATTAGAGGCGTTCAGAACGGAAAACTACTGGAGCTATTGAAGGTAACTTGCCATCATAATACAGCTATTTTTTATACTCAATAAAGTGGATCAATTATGAATAAAGCGTGGTTTTAATTATGGCACAGGCAAAAAATAAGTGCCGATTCCCTTCGGCTACGCGCAGGACAAGTTTTTAATGCTCTTATTGTGCAGAATTGGAAGCTGTATTTGACAAGATTGTATTTCAATTGAGCAGATCCTGAAACGAGTTCAGGAGGAATGAAATACTGCTGGAAATTTGGGCTTCTTATTTCATCATAAATGATTCGTAAACCTAATTCATTAAAAGCAATATTTTTACTCATTATTATTTGCTCCATTCATTAAACTAGTTATATTTACGCTTTATAAAGATTGCTAAAAAACAACATTTATTCTGGAAGGATTATTTGGACAAGGACTGTTCCAACATATTTAACTTACGAATTAATTAAAAATATATGAAAAAGAGAGACTTAGAGCACCTTACAATTACCTTAGTATTTCAACGCGTGTTAAAAGATGGATCTGATCGTGAT
>JAAFHC010000096.1 GCA_010906935.1 Gelidibacter sp. | reverse complement strand
TTTTCATCGGTGTTATAAACTTGCAAGGTTTTGTCTATCATAGCCAATAAATCGGTTTCAACCGCATTCCAGCCTCCGTTAAAATAGTTTGTTTTGGTTGGAATTTTATCTGAGACGGCACCAATCATCTGTTCCTTAATAATATAATCTTTAGATCTTTCAGGTACGCCATTTTCCAGTCTTTTCGGTATCCAATCTGTAACCCTGTTGTCGATATAACCCAATCCCAAAGTGTCACGACCAAACATGTGCAATTGCGGAACAACCATCACAAAAGGCAAATCGCGTTTTTGAATCCATGCTTCATATAGCGGGCCGTGAATTAACACATAATCCAACTCGTTTTGACCATTTCCGCGCTCGCCGTTTCCATGTAAAAACACAAGTACTGGCCATTTTTTGTCTTGTTTTTGATCATAATCTTTTGGAAGGTACACAAAATAATTGCGCGAGGATTTGTCAACTTTTGAGATATAAGGAATACGCAATAATTGGGCTTCCGGAGAAATTTTGATTTTTGAATTACAAGAAGTAACGATCAAAATTAAAAGGAAAAAAACAGATTTGACAAGATTATTTATTGACAACATGCGGAAATTCTTTTTTCAAAGATACCGAATTTTGTGTTGATGGCTTTTGGTAATAAAGTAAAAATGATTTTCTAAAATGAAAAAATAATAGGCCTAAAATCTTTTGGTTCTTCTAGGCGGTGCTCTTTTAAAATATTGTAGCCGTAATGCGTTTTTACCAATTTTTGAAAGTCAAATTTTAATCGCGGAAATTCACGCAATAATTTATTAAAATTATTGGTATTTGTTTTCTTCATAAAATAATAAAGAATTTCCACATAAGCCCTGCTCAAAGTTTTGTTAAACTTATCGCTATTTAAAGCCGTTTTAAAAAATTTTTCTTTGAGATGGCTGTTTTTAACAATAGCAACATCCAATCCGTGTTTTTGGATTAAGATCCAAGCCAGTCGCAACATGGTTTCGTGGGTGAATAATTCCGGACTTAAAGAACAATTTTCTATTTGTTCTAGAAGTTCATTGTCTGTTAATTGATCAAGGGTAATCATAGCTGTAGTTGGTTTTTTTAGTTTTTAGTATATACAATTTAGATGCAAATTTTCTTAAAAGGTTGCGTGTTAATTGCTATATTTAGCACAAATATAGTGAAAGAAATGCAAGCAGAGATAATTACCATTGGCGATGAAATTTTAATTGGCCAAATATTAGATTCAAATTCAAAATGGATTGCCACTGAATTGAATAAAATAGGCGTTTCCGTATATCAAATAACCTCAATTCAGGATGATCGGCAGCACATTTTAAAAGCCATTAAAGAAGCGCAGTCAAATGCTGATATCGTGATTATTACGGGAGGTTTGGGGCCAACAAAAGATGACATCACCAAATTAACATTGACGGAATATTTTCATGACACCTTGGATTTAAATAAAGAAATTGAGGCGCATATTGAACAAATGTTTGCGAAGATAAATTATCCGTTTACCGAGGTAAATAGAAATCAGGCTTTGGTGCCATCAACCTGCATCCCTTTAAAAAACGACTTTGGCACCGCGCCGGGAATGTGGTTTCATCGAAAAAATAAAGTGGTAGTTTCATTGCCCGGAGTTCCTTTTGAAATGATTGGCTTAATGTCGCAAAGCGTGTTGCCTAAATTGCAGGCAACCTATAATTTGCCTTTCATTCTTCATAAAACAATTATTACCTACGGAATGGGAGAGAGCATGCTCGCTGAAAAAATTGAAGATTGGGAAACCAACTTGCCTTCTTTTGTCAAGTTGGCTTATTTACCTTCCTTTGGAAGCGTCCGTTTACGTTTAAGCGCGAAAGGTGCAACAAAGGAAATGCTTGCCGAGGGCATTTCAACAGAAATGGAAAAATTAGCGAAATTAATTCCAGATATTATTGTTGGTTTCGACGAAAATGAAACAATTGAATCGATTATTGGGCAATTGTTGACCGAAAAAAAGCAGACTTTGGCGGTGGCAGAGAGTTGTACTGGCGGAAATATCGCCAAGATAATCACTTCTGTTGCTGGCGCATCCAAGTATTTTGTTGGAGGAATCGTGGCTTACAGCAAAATGATAAAGATAAAGGAGCTGCTTGTGGATGAAAAAATAATTACCGAAAACACCGTGGTGAGTGCCCAGGTTGCTGAGGCAATGGCGAAGGGAATTCAACAAAAATACCATACCGATTATGCCATTGCAACGACCGGAAACGCTGGGCCAACTGCTGATGACACCGATAAAACGGTGGGGACGGTTTTTATCGCCATAGCCACGCCAACCACTATTTTTTCAGAAGAATTTTTCTTTGGAAAACCTCGAGAAAAAGTGATAGGCCGTGCTTCCAATAAAGCATTGGAATTGCTTAGGAAAGAAATTTTAAAAAACTAGTAAAATAAGTTTGTGTATTCAATTATAAAAATTTAATTTTGCATCTCGTTTTGAGAACACACTAAAAAGGTACAGAAATATGTCAAGAGTTTGCGAACTTACTGGAAAAAAAGCAATGGTAGGAAACAATGTTTCTCACGCATTGAATAGAACTAAAAGAAAATTTGACGCTAATTTAATCAAAAAGCGTTTTTATATTGCTGAAGAAGATAAGTGGATTGTTTTAAAGATAGCCACATCTACTTTAAAAAATATCAATAAAAAAGGACTCTCTGCAGTTTTAAAAGATGCAAAGGAAAAAGGTTTTTACAAAAAATAATCACTAGGAAATGGCAAAGACAAAAGGAAATAGAATTCAGGTAATTTTAGAGTGTACAGAACATAAAGGTACAGGATTGCCAGGAACTTCAAGGTATATCACTACAAAGAATAAAAAGAACACGCCAGACAGGATGGAAATTAAAAAATTCAATCCTATCTTGAAAAAAGTGACAGTTCATAAAGAAATTAAATAATATAGAACCATGGCAAAGAAATCAGTAGCATCGTTACAAACAGGATCAAAAAGATTATCAAAAGCTATAAAAATGGTAAAGTCTCCTAAAACTGGAGCATACACTTTTGTAGAAGCTATTATGGATCCTTTAATGGTAAAAGACTTCTTGGACAAAAAATAACAATTTGTTTATAGTTTAACGAATAGGGCTACTTTCAATCTTTTGAGAGTAGTTTTTTTTTTATATTTACAGCAGTAATTTTTAAAAAATGAGTTTATTTAAAAAATTCTTTTCCAAAGAGAAGAAAGAAACCTTAGATAAAGGTCTGGAAAAAACCAAAACGACTTTTTTTTCGAAGCTATCCAAAGCGATTGCAGGAAAATCGAAGGTTGATGATCAGGTATTGGACAATTTGGAAGAGGTGTTAATTTCTTCGGATGTTGGTGTGGTGACCACGCTTAAAATTATTGAACGCATAGAAGCAAGGGTTTTAAAAGACACTTATTTGGGGACCGATGAATTGAATTCAATTCTTAGGGAAGAAATCGCGGGATTATTGGCCGAAACCAATGCAGGCAATGAAACAGATTTTACAACACCTTTAGATAAAAAACCTTATGTAATTATGGTGGTTGGCGTGAATGGTGTAGGAAAAACAACAACCATTGGTAAACTGGCGTCCCAATTTACAAAAAACGGAAAAAGAGTGGTGCTTGGCGCTGCAGATACTTTTCGTGCCGCCGCAATAGACCAATTGCAGGTTTGGGCTGACAGGGTTGGTGTTGCTATGGTTCGCCAAGAAATGGGAAGCGATCCTGCTTCCGTAGCTTTTGACACCTTGAAATCTGCCGTGGCCCAAAATGCCGATGTGGTGATTATAGACACTGCTGGCCGATTACACAATAAAATTAACTTGATGAATGAGCTGACCAAAATAAAACGAGTTATGGAAAAAGTGGTTCCCGATGCGCCCCACGAAGTTTTATTGGTGCTCGATGGCTCTACCGGACAAAATGCTTTTGAACAGGCCAAACAATTCACCAAAGCCACAGAAGTAACTTCACTTGCTGTCACAAAATTAGATGGCACAGCCAAAGGCGGCGTAGTCATTGGCATTTCCGACCAGTTTAAAATTCCTGTAAAATACATTGGCGTTGGTGAAGGAATCGACGATTTGCAGGTCTTCAATAAAATAGAATTTGTGGATTCTTTTTTTAAGTAAAAAACAAACAAACTTTAAAATAATTGGCATGAAGAATTATTTTTTTTTAGCATTCCTGATTTTAACGCTATCCTGTAAAAATTTACCGAGTGAAAGTCAAAAATCAGTAGCACAAGTTCCTGTTACTGTAATTGATTTTAGGGAATTTAAAGTGTTGGATTCAAAATATATCGATAATGATGCTTTTTGGGCACCCTTCAATAAAGATTTAAAAGATTTTTCCGAAGAAATATATACTTCTTTGAAGCCTTTAATTTTAGAGCAAAATATTCCAACCCTTCAAAAAAACATTGCGGAAGGCAAACTGACTTATGAAAAATTGGTCTTGTTTTACCTTTACCGCATCAGAAAATTTGACAGGGAAAATCATTTGTCACTAAATGCGGTGATGGCATTGAATCCAAATGTTGTTAAGGAAGCCAGAAAAAAAGACAAGCAGCCAAAACCATCAAATGAATTTACGATTTTTGGAATGCCAATTTTGTTGAAGGATAATATCAATGCAGCCGGAATGCCAACTACTGCAGGAGCTGTAGCATTGCAGCAAAATAGTGCAGACGATGCTTTTATCGTAAAACAATTAAAAAATAAAGGAGCCTTAATCTTGGGAAAAGCAAATTTAAGCGAATGGGCCTATTTTTTCTGTGGTGATTGTCCAAGCGGATATAGTGCGATGGGCGGACAAACATTAAATCCGTACGGCAGAAGAATATTCGATACCGGCGGTTCAAGTTCTGGAAGTGGCGTAGCGGTTGCAGCTAATTTTTGTGTGGCTGCAGTTGGCAGTGAAACTTCAGGATCGATTTTGTCTCCTTCAAGCCAAAATTCTGTGGTTGGATTAAAACCAACAGTCGGATTGTTAAGCAGAACCGGAATCATACCTATTTCAAGTACCTTGGATACGGCCGGACCAATAACTAAAAACGTTGTGGATAATGCCATTATGCTTGATGCCATGATTGGATATGATGCTGAAGACAAAGCATCCATTAAATCTGAAGGAACATCTTACAGTAACTTAGACAAGACTTTTTTAAAAGGCAAACGCTTTGGGATTTTTAAAGGGCTTATGGAAGATTCACTATATGTAGAAGCAATCTCAAAACTTAAAAATGAAGGCGCTGAAATTATTGAAATTGAACAACAGCAAATTGATTTACCTGGATTTATTCGCTTGCTGAATTTGGATATGAAAAAAGATTTACCGGAGTATTTACATAAACATGCCAATGCGTCCATTGCCATAAAATCCGTGGAGGATGTGATGGAATTTAACAGAAAAGACAGTTTAAGAAGAGCGCCTTACGGACAAGCATTGTTTCAGGGTATCATGGCGGATAAAGGAAGTTTGGAAGATTTGGAACGCATAAAGGATACCTTAAGTAAGAATGGTAAACTGTTTTTTGAGGCGCCAATGAAAATGCACAATTTAGACGGCATTGTGTCTATCAATAATTTTCACGCCGGTTATGCGGCCGTGGCAAAATATCCTGCACTAACGGTGCCAATGGGTTATCAAATGGATGGTAAACCGAGGGGCTTAACGTTTATTGCAAAACCATTTCAGGAACAGTCTTTGCTGCATTGGGCTTATGCTTATGAAAAAGCAAGCAATAAACGAATTATGCCAAAAAATTACGAATAAATATAATTGTAATTACACAATACTAACTACTCAAAACCAATTAATGAGAACAAAATCAAAGAAAGAAAATAAAATTAACGTGGTTACACTTGGGTGCTCCAAGAATGTTTACGATAGTGAAGTGTTGATGGGACAATTAGTCGCAAACAATAAAAATGTGGTGCACGAAGATGAAAATGATGACGGAAACATTGTAGTTATTAATACTTGTGGATTTATTGGAGATGCCAAAGAAGAATCCATAAACACCATTTTGCATTATGTAAACAAAAAAGAATTGGGTGAAGTTGATCGAGTTTATGTAACAGGTTGTTTAAGCGAGCGTTATAAACCCGATTTACAAAAGGAAATTCCGAATGTGGATGAATATTTCGGTACGCACGATTTGCCAAACCTGTTAAAAGTGTTGGATGCCGATTATAAACATGAGCTTATTGGCGAACGATTGACAACCACACCAATACATTACGCTTATTTAAAAATTGCGGAAGGTTGCGACAGGCCATGTTCGTTTTGTGCCATTCCGCTGATGCGCGGGAAACATGTTTCTACGCCGATTGAAAATTTGGTAATTGAAGCCACAAAATTGGCAAAAAAAGGAATCAAAGAATTAATTTTAATTGCGCAGGATTTAACGTATTACGGATTAGATATATACAAAAAAAGAGCCTTAGCCGAGTTGCTAACAGCATTGGCAAAAATAGACGGCATAGAATGGATACGTTTACACTATGCATTTCCAACAGGTTTTCCGTTAGATGTATTAGAGGTCATTCATAATGAACCAAAAATTTGTAATTATTTGGATATTCCGTTACAGCATATAAACGACGACATATTGAAGTCGATGCGAAGAGGAACTTCCCATGAAAAAACCACCAACTTAATTGCAGCCTTTAGAAAATCTGTTCCCAATATAGCCATAAGAACCACGTTAATTGTAGGTTATCCTGGAGAAACGGAAGCAATATTTCAGGAATTGAAAGATTGGGTGGAAGCCATGCGTTTTGAACGTTTGGGCGTTTTTGCCTATTCTCATGAAGAAAATACGCACGCCGCCAGTTTAAAAGACAATATTCCCGAAAAAGTGAAACAAAAAAGGGTGAGTGACATTATGGATTTGCAAAGCCAGATTTCTTTTGAATTGAATCAAGAAAAAGTTGGACAAGTATTTAAATGCATCATCGACAGAAAAGATGGCAATTATTTTGTTGGAAGAACAGAATTTGATTCCCCTGATGTGGACAATGAAGTGCTGATTGACGCTACAGAAAACTATGTGCAAGTTGGTAAATTCGCCAATATAAAAATTACGTCAGCAACCGAATTTGATTTATACGGGGAACCTGAAAAAGTTAAAAGTTAAAAGTTAAAAAAAACCTGTGTATTTAAAGATAAGAAATATTATTAAAACTGCACGATTGAAGGACAAATATACGATTAAACAATTACACAGTTAAACGTAAAAAAGGCGAGCATCAGCTCGCCATTTTTGCTAATTCAAGAAAATCGCATTGGCAAAAAATAATTTACCGTTTTGCCAAAACGACCTGAACAACGGATTGTCCACCATATAAATTACTTTTCCATTTCCTTTTTGTTCAACACCAAATAATAAAGAATTAGGTACATTTTTTAAGGCGTCTGAACCTGCAAAACCCGAGTAATTTCGAGTTTTTTCAGGAAAATATGCCACATTTACGCCTTTTTCCAACAAATGATACGAAATGTCACTTAATTTTAAGCTGTAATAATTGGTTGAATAGCCAAAAGCAAGCGGATGCGTATGGTCCACGTTACTTTTAAAAATTCCTCCGGTAATGGTATTTTTTAAGGCTTCACGTTCCCATTGATTGTAAGGAACAAGATTGGTTTTAACAGCCAAGCTATCTGGTTTTTTCATTTTCAAGGCAAAACCTTCTTTATCTGCAAAATTTGAAACGGAACTTCCAATGGCAATAACGGTTCCTTTGTTGGTGATGTAGTTAGTTAGAAATGCCAGCGTTTCTTTATCCGCCTTATAATCATCGGGTAAAATTAAAACATCATACTTAGACAAGTCCAACCGCTTGAAATTTTGCGTATTGAGTATATTCAATGGATATTTCAATTCCGTTTCGAAAAAATGCCAAATCTCGCCAAAACTTAACGTTGACGTGCCTTCACCCGATAAAACAGCCACTTTTTTAGGTCGGATTAGCGCCACATTATCCGATCCGAAATCGAAACCGGTATCTACCATTCCTGAATTTACGGCACTCACTTTTTTATTTAGTTTATTAGCTGCTTCAACAAGAATTTCATCAAAATTTTGAAATTTTCTGTTTTCGCCTCGCATCACAATTAATGAACCTCTGTCATATTTATTTCCTTCTAAAGTGAACTCAGCATTGCTAAAGCGAACAATAAAGCCGGCTTCCAACAAATCGCCTAACAATTGTGCGTCAGAAACTTCTTGGTATTTGAATAAATAAGCATAGGCTTCTTTATTAATGGCATTGTTGAAATTAACGACTTCAAGCTGGCTATTTTCAGAAAATGAAACAGCGGTTTCCGATGCAAAACCTTGTAAACCGTAGGCAAAAGGAAGGCTCCAGGCGGTAATATCATAGGTTATGGAATCAGACAATTTAGCTTCCGACTCTAATAAGGCTTTCACCATGTTGCCTTTTGGCTGATTGGCAGAAACAATTAAATCGGTTTTCAAAGTTTGAATACTTTTTGTTGTTTTTGAATCATAATCATAGCCATTTAGTTTTTTCCCTTCCGAAGTAAAACTTTGAATTTCATGTTTGTCTAAAAGGTTTTTCAACTGACTTATTTTTTCTGAATCGCCTCTTAAAATATACGTTTTGTATTTTAAACGGGAAGTATTAAAAAACTTTTCAAATTCAGCAATTAATTTCGAGGCATTTTTTGAGGTCATTTCAACCGTTGAAATTCCGCTGGTAAAATGATGAGCAATTCTATCGGTTAAAGTAAGAACGGTTTCATTTTCAATGGTAACACCTAATCCGCCTCTTCCGCCACCAGCTTGTTCATAAGTCATACCAATAGCACCCATATAAGTTGGATAGGTATCGCCGTAACTTGGATATAACAAATCAAATCGTTCTTTGGTGAAATAAGCCCAACCGTTTTTATCAAAATAACGGGCGTTATTTTTGCCTATTTGTATTTGGAAATCGCGTTGCCAATCGGTAATAATTTCGTGAAAAGGTTCGACTGCCGGTGCAAAATAATACGGATTGTTTATACCTTGTTCGTGAAAATCCACATGCACTTGCGGCATCCATTTGTTGTAAATTTTAAGGCGTTGTTGCGTTTCTATTTGTGTTGCCCAAGCCCAATCTCTATTTAAATCGAATAAATAATGATTTGCCCTTCCGCCCGGCCAAGGATCGTTGTGCTCCGTAGTTTCAGGATTTGGATTGTAAGGCGTACTTTTTGTTTGGTTGTACCAATTTACGTAGCGGTCACGTCCATCGGGATTTAGACAAGGATCAATAATGACCAAGGTGTTTTTTAACCAATCCTGTTTTGAAGTTACCAAGTTGTATAAGGTTTGCATTGCAGCTTCGGTACTGGAAGTTTCATTACCGTGAACATTGTAACTCAACCAAATTATCGCTATTTCCGAAGTTGATTTTCCTTTTAAAATCCCCGTTCTTTTTAAGTTGTCTTCTCTAATTTGTTCCAGATTTTTAATGTTTTCTTCTGAAGAAATAAACGAAACATACAAAGGTCGGTTTTCATTGGTTTCACCATATTTCTCAAGCTCAACGCTGTTTGAATTTTGACTTACATACTTAAAATAGTCTACTACTTTATAATGATTTGTGTATTGGGAACCCAATTCATAACCTAAAAATTCGGATGGTGATTTAAGGGTTTG
>JAAFHC010000095.1 GCA_010906935.1 Gelidibacter sp. | reverse complement strand
GAATTAAAATGGGAACGTTTAGTTGAAGTTAACCCGGGTATTGATTATGGGTTGTTTAATAGCAGAATTACAGGTTCGATTGATTATTACCAAAGAACAAGCGATCAATTACTTTTAAATAATCCTGTATCTGTAACTACTGGTTTTAATTCTGCTTTAGTAAATCTAGGTAAAGTTAAAAATGAAGGTGTAGAATTTGAACTTAGAACTAGAAACATTGCTAAAGAAAATTTTAGTTGGTCATCAACAGTAATCGCAACCACTAATAAAAATACGTTGGTTGACTTTGCAGACTCTGATGGTCAAATTACTACTGTAGACACTAAAAGAGCTTCAGAATGGATTAACTTAGAAGGGCAGCCAATATCTACCTTTTACGGTTGGGTTGTAGATAAAGAGATTCCTTTAGAATATTTAAAGGATGCATTCCATCCTGTTGGTGGTCAAGCACAAGATGTATATGTTAAAGATTTAAATGGAGATGGCCTTATTGATGGTGATGATAGAACAGCTTTAGGTGATCCTTACCCAGAATTAGTTTGGAGTTTTACTAATGAATTTCAATTTGGAAACGTAGATATTAGTTTTATGTTCCAAGGTTCTCATGGTGCTGAAGTTAGAAATATGGCAGATCAGTACATGTTTAATCACTTTAATAGTTCACAAGATTTTAATCCGGCTACTACACCAGATCAAGGGTTTATTAAAGAGAAAATTTTTACCAATGCTATTATTCAAGACGCATCATATATTGCTTTACGAAATGTAAATATTGGATATAATTTCTCTCAAGATCTAATGTCTAAATATGCGATAAACGGATTACGTATTTACGCATCTGGCCAAAATTTATTGTACAAAACAGCAAAAGGATATACAGGTTGGAATCCAGAATCAGTAATATCAACTGGCCAAACAACTTATGGATATCAATTAGGAGGAAATCCAATATTTAGCACAATATCTATTGGTTTAAATCTAGACTTTTAATTAGAAAATATTAATATATAATATAAAATATTATGAAAGAAATAAAAATTATAGCTTGGCTTTTATTAGGAGTATTTGCTACATCTTGTACAAGTGACTTTTTAGAGCCTGCTCCAGAATCTGGAATAACTTCAGGATCGTATTATTCCAATGAAACTGAATTGTTGGCAGCTGTTATTAATATGTACGATGGTTTGCAAGGTGTTAATTCCACTAACGTTAATGTGAATCGATCTACTATGGATGAGTTTTACTTAACGGAAATGCGTAGTGATAATACCGAATCTAAAAGTCAAGAAGGAGAAAGTGCACAATTTGAATTTTACACAATTACTCCACAGAATAGTGTTGTTTCAGATTATTATGCAAGTTTTTACAATGTAATATATAGAGCAAATGTAGTTTTGCAAAATTTAGGTGTTGTTAAAGATCCAAATGTTGCTGCTAAATTTGAAGCTGAAGCTAAGTTTGTTAGAGCACATGCTTATTTTAATTTAGTAAGACTGTTTGGTGATATTCCATTTGTAGATAGAGTGATTTCACCTTTAGAAACAGAAATTCAATATACAAGAGTAGCTACAAGTTCTATTTATGAATTAATTGAAAGTGATCTAGCTACTGCTATTTCTGGTTTGGATAATACATATAGAACTAGAGCATCTAAAGCTGCTGCACAAGCTATTTTAGCAAAAGTATATTTAACTCAACGTAAAAATTATATCGAAGCACAAACATTACTTGAATCTGTTATGGGTAGTGGTTATTCATTACAAACTAATTTTCATAACATTTTTTATACCGAAGCAAATAAAGAAGTCATTTTTGCAATAGGATATACACCTAATCTTAGTAGTGATAGTCAAGATTTCTCAGCAGAATGGCTGAATGCCGTAGGAAGAACTAGTGGTGTAAATTATGTAACAGTAAACGCAAAAGTAGCATTAGATACTTATGGAGGAAATAGAACTGTAGATTCATATCGTATTGACCCATTACAGATTACAAAATTTCAAGTAACAAAATATTTACCTGATGGACAGACTGGAGGAGCAAATGGTAAAACATTTGTTGGAGATCCTCAATCGTCTGGAAATGATTGGATTGTTTTACGTTATGCTGATGTATTGTTAATGCATGTGGAAGCTATTATGGCTGGAGCAACTTCTACTACAAGTGGTACTGCATTAAATTCTTTCCAATTAGTTAGAAATAGAGCGGGTTTAACAACTCCTGTTACAAGTATTTCTAAAGCAGATTTACTGTTAGAAAGACGTGTTGAATTGGCTTTTGAAAATCAAAGATTTTTTGATTTAGTGCGTTTCGGAGAAGCTCAAGCTGTTCTTGGCGCTCATGCGACAGCTACAGGAGGAACATTTACAGATAATGATTTATTATTGCCTATACCTCAAAATGAAATTAATTCAAGTAAAGGCTTAATGCAACAAAACCCTGGTTACTAATAACCTTACTAATCCATTAAAATGAAAATTATGAAAAATATTTTTAAATTAAATAAAACTTTTAAAGTTGCACTATTTGCGGCTTTAGGTTTGGTTGTAATGAGTAGCTTATATTCTTGTGATTTTGAATATGATTTACCAGAAACAAATTCAATTGCTGATCTTACACCACCAACTGCATATTTTACTTATGTATCTGTTGGTGAAGATTATCAAAACATTAAATTTAGTAACCTTTCTTCAAGTGCAACTACCTTTTTATGGGATTTTGGTGGAGGAGCAACCTCAACAGATGAAAATCCAACATATACTTTTACAGGTGGAGTAGGTTCTTATCCAGTAAAACTAACTGCTAGTGATGCTAATGGGGAATCAAGCACTATAACAATTGATGTTAAATTAGTCGATGTATTTATGCCAATAAATCCAACAATTTTAAATGGAGATTTTAATTTAGGAGCAACTAATTGGGATTTCACTACATTTACTGGAGGCACCACAAGTCCTTTTAATACAAGTGGTGATGGGTCTTGGTTAGCTATTGATGGTAATAGTACTGGAGCTAAAACAGCAGGTGCAAAATGGACCAAATCTACTTCTGCTGGAGCTTATCTTAGTTCTAGTTCTAGATATGCATACCAAGCAATAACAGTATCTCCAACAAAACCATTTCGTACGGTTAAATATACTTTAGAATATGAATATGCTATAAAAACTCCAACTGAACAATCTGGTGAAGCTCCGGGCGGTAATAGAATAATTGCCGAAATTCTTGGTGGCCAATTTACTGATGGTGCTAATGCTATAGTAAGTTCAAATGCAGGGCCCTTAGCTAGGCATATTGGAACTGAAGTTCTAGGAAAAACGACATTTACTACGGTAAAAATTGATTTTACATCAAACGCAACAGGTCTCGTTTCTATATTGATTTATGGAGTAACAGCCGTAGATTCATACGTAGATAATGTTAAGGTATATCCTAAAAGATAATTTAGTATCTATATGAAAAACTTCCGAAAAAAACTAATTAGTGTTTTAGTATTAGCTTTTATATCTGTTAACGCTACTTGTCAGGAAAAGACAAGTAGTGTTACAGATTCGGATAAAAAAGTTGAAAAAGAACAAAGTAAAAAACAAAAAAAATACAAATTACCAAAAATTGATTTAAGCCATTGGAGCGTTACAACACCAGAATTAAATAAAAAAGGTAGCGCTACAAATGTGGAGCCACCAGCAATTTTAAACTATGCCAAAGATGAAAGGTTAATCCCTTATATGTATAATGATTCTACTATTGGTGCATTAGTATTTTATGCATACCCTAGTGAGGCTACAACAGCAAACACGAAGTACTCAAGGTCAGAGTTAAGAGAACAAATGGCACCAGGTGACAATACTACTAATTGGACGTTTGCGCAAGGTGGTACTATGAAAGGTAAATTAGCTATGGGCGAAATTTCAAAAGATTCCAAAGGAAAGTTTCATAAAGTCATTATTATGCAAATTCACGGAAGATTAACAAATGAACAACGTGATTTAATTGGTCAGAAAGATAACAATGCTCCGCCAATGTTGAAAATATATTGGCAAGATGGAAAAATTCGTGTTAAGACAAAAGAATTGAAAAATTTATATGCTTCAAATATTGAAATGTTACACGAAGATGCTTGGGATGATGATGATGGCTATACTTTTCCTGAGGAAGTAGGATTTAATAAATTCACTTTGGAAGTAAAAGTATCAGAAGGTAAAATGGTAGTTGTTTTAAATAATCATGTTTATAAAGTATACGAAAATATTCATATGAAAAAATGGGGTATTTTTGAAAATTACTTTAAAGCAGGTAATTACTTTCAAACAAGAGATGATGGTGCTTTTGCTAGCGTTAAATATTACGAATTAAGTGTTAGTCATTAATAAAATGTTAAGTAAAAAATGTTTTTTTGGATGTGCTTTAGGAATGTTTTTAATACTGATTTTTACAAGTATTACTAGCTGTCATGAAAAAGAAATGACTCCTGTAATTGAAATTGAAGAGGTTGAAATTGCAAATGAATACGTTCTTTCAAATATTGATTTAAGTCATTGGAAAGTAACTTTACCAATTGGTAGACCAACGGAGGTTGTGCCTCCTGAAATTTTGAATTATGGAACAAATGAAACGTTAAAACCATTTTTTTATAATGATTCAATAAAAGGAGCTCTTGTATTTTATACGTATCCAGATGCTTCAACTGTAAATTCTTCCTATTCAAGAACAGAATTAAGAGAGCAATTAGTTCCAGGTAGTAATAGTACAAACTGGAAATTTTCTCAAGGAGGAAATATGAAAGGTACCCTTGAGGTTGCTGAAATGTCGAAAGACGGCAGTGGAAATTATTATAGAACCATTGTAATGCAAATTCATGGGATATTAACCAATGCTCAAAAAGCTTTAATTGGAGCTGCAGATAACAATGCGCCACCAATGCTAAAAATTTATTGGGTAAATGGTCAGGTAAGAGTAAAAACAAAAGTATTGAAAGATTTAAATGCTACAGATACTGAAATGTTACATGAAGAAGCTTGGGGTGATGATGCGGGTTATACTTTTCCTCAATATGTAGGTTTTGATAAGTTTACATTAGAAGTAAAAGTTACTGAAGGCAGCATGGAAGTTATATTAAATGAAAAAGCATCAGTTATATATGATAATATCCATATTCAAAAATGGGGAATATTTGAAAATTATTTCAAAGCTGGTAATTATTTCCAGTCGAAAGAAAAAGAGTCATATGCAAAAGTTAAATATTATGAGTTAGTAGTAACTCATTAATAAATGTAATATATAGATTTGAATTAGTTTATAAGTTTGTTAAGGAATACTGGTCTTACTAATTAAGGCCAGTAATTCTAAATCAAAAAGGAATATCTTAGTATTTAATAATTATTAAGGTATTTAAAACAAATTTTTTTAAATTTAATAGTAAATTTGGTTAACCAATATAAATGATATGAAAATAGAGGTACTTTCAAAAATCGATAATAGAGAAGTTCAAAATTCAATAATATCTAAAATTAGAGATTTAATAAATTTTAAAAATCTTGAACCTGGAGATAAATTACCTTCAGAAAGAATGTTATCAGAAAAATTTGGCGTAAGTAGAAGTATTGTTCGAGATGCTATTCAAAGGTTAGAATTTTATGGTTTGTTAAAATCAATTCCACAAAGTGGAACATTTGTAGCGAACTTAGGAGTAACTGCTATGAATGGGATGATTGATGATATTTTAAGGTTAAAAGTACCAGACTTTAAATCGTTAGTTGAAACAAGAATATTGTTAGAATTGAAAACGGCAAGGTTAGCCGCAATAAGAAGAACAGATGACGATTTAATGCAAATGAAGGGAGCTCTTGAAGCTTATAGCGATAAAGTATTAAAGGGTGAAGATGCTGTTCAGGAAGATTTACTATTTCATTTAGCTATTGCAAAAGCTAGTGGTAACAGTAGTTTAAATACTTTAATGCTAATGATTACTCCTGAAATTATAACAAATTTTGAAAAACACCAAGTTTGTGATAAAGGAATGGCAAGAAATGGAATTAAAGAGCATCAAGATATTTTTAATGCTATTAAAAATCAAAACCCAGTAGAGGCAAAAGAAAAGATTAAAATTCATTTTAAAACATTATATCAATATTGTTATAACATTGAGTAAATTTAAATATATGAAGGTAAAAGTGCACATAATATCTTCATAAATAAATTAGAAGTAGGAGGGAATCGTATGCTTAAATTATAATTCAAAAGGAATATTTGGTTCATTAAAATGCAACTGTATTATTCAATTTCAATTAAGTCTTCGGTTAATTTATAATTACAATATGAATGTTATCTAATCGATAATAGGTAATATGTGTATCTAATATTATTATTATTATTAAATAATAAAATAAAATTTCAAATTTATGAAAGTAAAAGGATTAAGATGGTGGGTAGTTGGGTTAATTGCTATTGCCACTATTATTAATTATATTGATCGTACATCATTAAGTGTTCTTTGGCCAGAAATCGCTAGCGAACTTTACCCTGGACATACACCTGATGAAACGAAGGCAATATACGCTCTTATTTCAATCATTTTCGTGTTTTCTTATGCTTTTGGGCAAGCAATATTCGGAAAAATTTTCGATTGGGTAGGTACACGAATGGGATTTGTATTATCTATAGGCGTATGGTCTATTGCTACTGCATTGCATGCTTTCGCTCAAGGGGTTTTAAGCTTTGGTATATTTCGTGCAATATTAGGAGTTGCGGAAGCTGGGAACTGGCCAGGCGCTACTAAAGGTAATGCAGAATGGTTTCCTACTAAAGAACGTGCGCTCGCACAAGGAATTTTTAACTCTGGGGCTGCCATAGGTGGAATTATTTCTATTCCGTTAATTGCATTTTTAACAATCTATTTTAGCTGGCAATCCATATTTATTTTGATTGGTTTAGTAGGTTTACTTTGGTTAATACCTTGGTGGATTTTAGTAAAAGCACCGCCTAAAAATCATCCTTGGATTACAGATGAAGAACGTAAATATATTTTAACAGGGCAGAGAAATGAAGATTTTGATGGAGACGGAGAAGAAGATCAGGAATATAACCCAGACACTAAAGAACTACTTGGTCATAAACAAAGTTGGGGCGTAATTTTAGCATCTGCAGCTATTGACCCAATCTGGTGGTTATTTGTTTTCTGGATACCAATTTATTTAAATGAAGTTTATGGTATGGATGTGAAATCAATTGGACTTTATGGTTGGGTACCTTATGCAGGAGCTATGTTGGGCGCTTGGTTTGGTGGACTTTTAGCACAGAATAGATTAAGGGCAGGTTGGAATGTTACCAAAACACGAAAAATGGTAATTACCCTAGGATGTTTAATAATGTTACCAGCATTATTGGCTATGTCAAATCCTGGCGGTCCTACTACAGCGGTTATTATTATGGCGGTTATTTTGTTTGGATTTCAAACAGCGATTGGAAATGTCCAAACTTTACCTAGTGATCTTTTTAGTGGAAAAACAGTAGGTACATTAGCAGGATTTTCTGGTATGGCAGCTAAACTTACCGCTGCAGGTTTAACTTATCTAGTGCCATGGTTAACAACCGGTGGAAATTATACACCTGCATTTGTAATAGGAGCAGCCTTAGCTATTTTAACTTTGGCTAGTATTTGGATATTAGTACCTAAAGTTGAACCTGTGAAAAAAAAATAATTAAATAATTAAAATAAATTAAAAATTGAAAAGAATGAGTAATTTAAAAAATAAAGTAGCTTTAATTACCGGTGCTACCGGCGGAATTGGTTTTGAAGTAGCAAAAAGATTGGGAAAAGACGGATATACTGTAGTTTTAAACGGTATTGAGGATGTTGAGGGAGCTAAAAGAGTAAAAGAGCTTGCTGCAGAAGGAATTACTGCAGAATATTATGGGTTTGACGTTACAAACGACGAAGCAGTAACTTCTAATATAAATGCAATCGGAAAAAAGTACGGTAAAATTGATGTTCTTGTAAATAATGCTGGAGGATTAGGTGGAAGATCTAGGTTTGAAGAAATGACAACTGAATTTTATAGATTTGTAATGGCTTTAAACCTTGATTCAGTATTTTTTGCTTCAAGAGCCGCTATCCCTTTCCTTAAAAAAGGAGAAAATGCTTCAATAATTAATTATACATCAAATGCTGCTTGGAATGCTGGAGGCCCTGGAGCTGGAATTTATGGAACATCTAAAGCTGGAGTTCATGCGATAACAAGAGCATTGGCAAAAGATTTAGCGGAATATGGGATTAGAGTAAACGCAGTATCTCCGGGTACAATTGATACTGCATTCCATGCTCAAATTAAATCAACTAAGCCAGAGGTTTTCGCTTCATGGAAAGATAGTATTATGTTAGGAAGATTGGGTCAACCGCAAGAAGTAGCTTCTGTTGTATCATTCTTGGCAAGTGATGATGCATCTTTCTTAACAGCTGAAACTATCCAAATTGGTGGTGGACAAGCATTAGGAATATAAATAAAAATTAAAGAAAATGAATTTAAAAGGTAAAGTAGCTGTTGTAACTGGCGGTGGACGCGATATAGGTCGAGCGGTTTGTGTAAAATTAGCTAAAGAAGGAGCTAAAGTAGTGGTAAATTATTTTGATAGTGAAGGCGATAGAGACGCAACAATGAATGCTATTAAAGCTGTTGGTGGTGAAGCCATTGCAGTATATGCGGATGTTACTAAGCAAGAAGATATTGACAACATGGTAGCTAAAACTAAAGAAGTTTTTGGAGACAAAGTTGATATTTTAGTGAACGTGGCTGGTGGTTTATTTGCTAGAAAAACTATTGAAGAAGTAGACGAGAATTTTTATAACTTAGTAATGAACGTTAATTTCAAATCAACGGTATTTGTTACTCAAGCTTTCAAACCATTAATGAGTAAAGGAGCTTCAATTGTAAACTTTGCTTCTCAAGCAGGTAGAGATGGTGGTGGACCAGGATCTGGATTATATGCAGCATCTAAAGGTGCGATTTCTACATATACACGTTCTTTAGCTAAAGAATTTGGACCACAAGGAATTAGAATTAACGCTGTTTGTCCAGGTATGATTGCAACTAAATTTCACGATGATTTTACTAAAGATCAAGTAAGAATTAATGTTGCAAATGCGACACCATTACGTAGAGAAGGTTCCGCTGAAGAGGTTGCTGATTTAGTTGCTTATTTAGCTAGTGATGAATCTTCTTTCTTAACAGGAAATAATGTGGATATTAATGGTGGTTTAGCTTTTAGTTAATAAATCAGCTTTTTAAAATATATTAATTGGCCGTTTAAAGAGTACCATAGTATTAACACTAAAGCAATCTAAAATTATTGCTATATTTTGATATTCTTGATATTTATTTAATCAGTCTTTTGTTTTAATTTAATTAATAATTTCAATGAGTAAAGTAGTAACATTTGGTGAAATCATGTTGAGATTGGCACCACAAGGATTTTTAAGATTTTCACAAGCAGACAATTTTGATGTAGTTTATGGAGGAGGAGAATCAAATGTAGCAGTTTCTTTGGCAAATTATGGCGTTTCAGTAGATTTTGTAACACGTTTACCAAAAAATGATATTGGAGAATGTGCGATGATGGAAATGCGTAAGAGAGGCGTTGGAGTAGATAAGATTGTTTATGGAGGAGATCGCTTGGGAATTTATTTTTTAGAAACAGGAGCAGTAAGTAGAGGAAGTAAAGTTGTTTACGACCGTGCCCATTCAGC
>JAAFHC010000094.1 GCA_010906935.1 Gelidibacter sp. | reverse complement strand
GGGGTGATCGTCCTAAAGAGAGGGCTGGATAGGTTAGGCTATATAATAGAAGGGGTCAACCTCGTAAAAGATGTGGGTACAGGGTAGCTGCCGGCAGGCAGGTTCGCCATTAATCATTCTTTCGTGTATTAAAATTTGTTATACTCGTTTCATTGATCGTATAAATTTTTATGCGTAAAGATAAAATTTATCTGGTTTTAAAAGCATATTTCGTATATTTAAGTAAAATTTAAGCATTATGAAAAGCAATACAGACTCCTTGGTTACGGTTTTAAACTCCAGTTTAATCCATGAATTACATATCGCCCAAACCTTATTGTCCAGTTATGGAATTCATAGTTTTGTTTTTGATGAAAATTTAAATTCCATTATAGGAACCGCTTTTGTTGAAGGCTATAGACTTAAAGTGAACAGTGCCGATTTTGAAAAGGCAAAAGAGATTTTATTATCAATAGATGACCACAGCATTTAATAAGGTAAACGATTGCAATTTGCCATAAAATTTGTATGTTCGTATTCTTATAAAAATCTATAAAAATACGAGAATGAGACATATTTTGGTTATTGGCTCCGGTCAATCCTCTTCTTCATTAATTACCTATTTATTAAACAAATCTTTCAGCGAAAATCTACATATTACCGTTGCAGATGTTTCTTTGGAACTTGCCAAAAGCAAGGTTAACAACCATGAAAATGGCACTGCAAGATCACTTGATATTTTAAATGAAACAGAAAGAAAAGCAGCCATCAAAAATGCCAATATTGTTGTTTCTATGCTTCCTGCACATTTGCATATCAATGTGGCAAAAGATTGTTTAGAATTTGGAAAAAGTATGGTTACGGCCTCTTATATTTCAAACGAAATGAATGCACTTCACGAAGAAGCAGTAGAAAAAAACCTGGTTTTTATGAATGAAATTGGATTGGATCCAGGAGTTGACCATATGAGTGCCATGCAGGTGATTGACCGTATTCGCGAAAAAGGTGGTAAAATGTTGCTGTTTGAATCGTTTTGCGGTGGTTTGATTGCTCCGGAAAGTGATAACAATTTATGGAATTACAAATTTACCTGGAATCCGAGAAATGTGGTGTTGGCCGGACAAGGCGGTGCCGCAAAATTCATACAAGAAGGAACTTATAAATACATTCCCTATCAAAAATTATTTAGACGCACTGAAATTTTGAATATAGACGGTTACGGCAAATTTGAAGCTTATGCCAACAGAGATTCCCTGAAATATAAAAGTGTTTATGGTTTAGACCATATTTTAACTTTATACAGAGGAACCATTAGACGGGTTGGTTTTTCCAGAGCCTGGAATGTTTTTGTTCAATTGGGAATGACTGACGACAGTTATACCATTGAAAATTCAGAACATATGAGTTACCGTGATTTTACGAACTCATTTTTGGCCTACAATCCTTTTGATTCTGTTGAATTGAAATTACGCTACTATTTAAAAATTGATCAGGATGATATTGTTTGGGATAAATTGACCGAATTGGCTATTTTTAGTTCCACAAAAATGGTTGGACTTAAAAATGCGACACCTGCACAAATTCTTGAAAAAATATTGAGAGATAGCTGGACTTTGAAAGAAAATGACAAGGATATGATTTTGATGCAGCATCTTTTTGGTTATGAATTGCATGGCAAAAAATACCAAATTGAAAGCAGTATGGTTTGCATTGGTGACAACCAAACTTATACTGCAATGGCTAAAACTGTTGGATTGCCAGTTGCCATCGCGACCTTGAAGATCTTAAATGGTGAAATTAAAACGCCCGGCGTTCAAATGCCAATTCTTAAAGAAGTATATGAACCAATTTTAAAAGAACTGGAAGAAAACGGCATTGTGTTTCACGAAAAAATAGTGCCTTATTTGGGTTACAATCCGGAACGTGTAACTGGATAATTGTTATAATTTCAGGTAAAAATCCTGAACCAAACTTTTGTATTCCTCCGTGTAATTGTGACGCCACAACTCCAGCGTTAATTCATTGGTCACTATTTCGGTTTTCGCGAAAGAAAATTGAAGCAGGCTTCTTTTAACTATGGTGTTTACGGCGCCCCGAACGCTTGTAATTCTGTTTGGATAAAGTTTAAGCTTTTCCGCAATTTTTAGGAAATTTTCAGCTTCCTCAAAAGGAATGACAAATGCACAATTTCCATTTTCCGACAATAATTTTGAAGTTGATTTTAATAAATCCTCATACGTTAAGCTTTCGGCATGGCGCGCCATCGCACGTTCTTCAGACAGCTCTTTGTAGGTAGAAGTATAAAAAGGCGGATTTGCAATGATGAAATCGTATTTTTCGTCAATTTCCTCAGTGAATTCGGCTAAAGAAGCGTGGTAGCAAAATAACCGGTCGGCCCAATCGCTATTTTCAAAATTTTCAACCGTTTGTTCATAAGCGGCGTCATTCAATTCAATGGCGTCAATAGTTTCTGAGTCGCATCTCTGCGCCATCATTAAAGCGATTAAACCGGTTCCCGCGCCAATGTCTAAAATACTGTTTGGGTTAAAATCCAAATTTGCCCAGGCACCCAGCAAAACACCGTCGGTACCCACTTTCATGGCTGTTTTATCTTGAAGAATTGTAAATTGCTTGAATTGAAAAGGTTTCATTTGGTTGAAGTTAAAAAGTTCAAAAGTTCAAAGTTATAAAGTTCCGTCTATTCCACAAGTATTTTACTCGTGCGTAACCACAATAAATTCCAAAATTTAAATTGAGTACCTCGCTTAGACATTGCCCTATAACCTAAAGATATAATTACGTCAAGATTATCATGTTCAACTTCCCTGGTAACTTCTCTATTTTCTTCGTTTTGAACTGTGATAAATTTTGCGACCGTTGTGTATTTATCCAATTCTCCTTCTTTAAAAACATGACTTAAATGTTTTTCTAAGGTTTAAATACCTCTATCAAATAATGCAGAACGCTCCTTACGATTTAACCAAACCGTTTCATCTTTCAATTGGACATCAATATGAGTTTGTATTAAGGTGGACACAAGCGGGACGCTCTCGCCAGTTGGGTGGTTCAATTCGTTTTTTTTGAAGTCATTACGTGATATATATCACATAACATTGCAAGTTGAAAATTTATATTTGTGAAATTGTGGTGAGAAACCTATATCTTTTTGGCTTTTATTTGCCTGAATTGTATGCCAAAAGTTTTTCAGTAATCTCAATTTCCCCCTCGTATGAAAGATTCTAAATCCCTGGTCAAGCTTATTTTCAAAATATTCATTTCTATTCTCTTGTTAATAAGCGTTGGGTTTCTGGGTCTTTATGTTTACAATTCAAGCCCATCCAATTTAGTAAAAGAAAAAATTTCAGAAAAAGACTGGGTTCCTAAAGATATTCAGCTTGAAATTCCCAAAGGAATTGTAGCGAAAGATGTTGAATATGGTTATCAGCTTTTATCGGAAACTTCCAAAAGAATAGGACCTATGGCAGAAGACCAGAAGATGCATTTTTCAGGAAACAATATGTCGTGCACAAATTGTCATTTAAAGGCCGGAACCCAAGCTGGTTCAGCTTCCTGGGTTGGTGTTACAAAAAGGTTTCCCCAATATAATGGTCGCGCCAACAAGGAAATCACCATAGAAGATAGAATAAACGGATGTATGGAGCGGAGTATGAATGGAAAAAAACTACCTAATAAATCTGAAGAAATGAAGGCTATGGTGGCATATATGGAATGGATAAGTGAAGGTCTTCCGAAAGAGAGACAGGAAGAGTTTAATGGTTTTCCAGACATAGAAATTCCAAATGAAGCCGTCAATCTTGAAACCGGAAAAGCTTTATTCATCAAAGAATGTATGATTTGTCATGGGGAGACAGGGCAAGGGCTTTTATTGACTGATGGTTCAAAAGGTTACCAGTTTCCGCCATTGTGGGGAGCTGATAGTTATAATAATGGCGCAGGTATGAACAGGGTCCTTACCGCTGCACAATTCATAAAAGGGAATATGCCTTTTGGCCAGGCATCTTACAATAAACCGAAGTTAACAGATGATGAAGCTTTTCATTTAGCAGGTTACATAAACAGCTTTGAAAGGCCGATAATGGAAAATACAGAAGAAGATTATCCGGATTTAAAAAAGAAACCGGTATCCACTTCTTATGGACCCTGGAAGGATCAATTTTCTGCAGAACAACATAAATACGGCCCCTTTCCTCCTATGATAATATACTATAAGGAAAAGTATGGTATGAATAAAACCAAGTAATGAACTGGTTTAAACTTTTTTGACTGAAGCGAACCCTCCTCGCCGGCAGGCAGGAAATAGGAATTTTTTGCTCAATTGAAGACTTTTTTTAACTGCATAGCATCGCACTGCATAGCATCGCTACGGAGTTCAAAAAAGACAAAAAGTGAGTGAAAAATAACATTTTGTAGCCAATTGAAAAAAGTTTAAACCAGTTCAATATTTACATCTTCGCGTTACCTTATTTATGATTGAATTTAGTTAGGTGACATCATAAAAAAACGGCAAAGCCAAAGACTTTGCCGTTTTTAGGTTCATCGCCTCATCAATAAAGATTTATTGAAATTTATAATCAGTTCCCGGAACTGTTGAAAAAGAGAACGGACCTAAAAAATCACAATACGCTCTTTCTTGCAATTTTGGGGAGATGGGTGACTTTAACTTTAAATATTCCTCCAGCACGTCGTGAATGGTATAATCTTTTACCTCAACATCTTTCACATTTGGGATCCGGCATAAATTATCCAGCGGATCACCGGGGCGAACACAGGCAGAGATGGTATAATATTCATCATCCTGCATTTCCCTTCCTTTCACTGTAACCGAATTTACGCGTTGGCCTCTTGGCGCCTGACTGCTAAAATCCACTTCCATTCCTGAAAACCTAACCAGCCAGCCACCAAACCGTTCGGTGGGGTTTTGGGCAAAGGTGTTATGCATTTCCCGTTCCAGCCAGGCCTTAATTTGTTTCCCGGTGGCTTTTCCTGTTTTTACTTTTTCATTCACCGGAATTAAATTCCACAAATTAGCCCTGGTAATGGGAGCGGGTTTTCCATTTACCGGCACTATGGGATTTCCAAATCTAAAACCGTTGGATATGGCGATATCCGCACCTGTTTTCCATCGGGCAGCATCGGTAATCAGATTGTCCGTTGGATTTTCAACCGTTAAATAGCGATACATAGGAGTGTTGGTGTAGCCAATTACGGTTTCCAAATGTTCCTTATAAGGCGCTTTGGCTTTATCAACCAGTTCCTGAATTTCCGTATCCGCTACATATTTCTCAGGATCTACATCCATTAACTCATAATCGTCTTTTACAAGTTTTCCATCCACAAAATACAGGTTTAATTTTCCAACAAAAGAACCGAAAGCACCGGGCTCGGTTACTTTGGCATATTTTCCTTCTATGGGTTTGCGCACTCTTTCGTGCGTGTCGTTCCCTAAAATATAATCCACGTTTTTAGCCATTTCACTATTGGCCAATTCCACCTGTTTAAAAATTCCAATATGTGTAACCAAGAATAAAACAGCTACTTTTTCTTCATTTTTAACCTTATCAATGAGCTTCTCTATGCTTTCATCAAGTCCGCTAAATGTCATTCCTTCACTAAAAATGGGATTTTGACGTAGGGGAACATCCGGGTCGTTTATCCCGATAAAACCCAGTTTAATTCCTTCAATTTCCTTAATCCAATAGGGAGGAAAAAGTCGCTTTCCATTTTGTTCGTGATACATATTTTGTGCAATTACGGGTGTGCCGTAAGCATTTAGCACATTTAGCATAGATTCTTTACTGTACACAACTTCCCAATTGCCGGGAATTAACAAATCGTAATTCATTTTCCTAATTATTTCCGGGAAAATGGCACCCTTGGAAAGGGCTGCATATCCACTTCCCTGTATCAAATCCCCGCCATCGACAATAATAGTGCGGTTCGGATTTTTGGCCCGTTCCTGATCAAACAGGGTTTTAATAGTGGACAATCCTCCGCGCTCTTTAAATACCACACTGTCATTTTCCCAAAACAACTCGGGGTGAGAATCTAATTGGCCGTGAATATCGGCCGTCTGTAAAATGGTGATTTGAAGTGTGTCTTGTACCATGGAATTTACTTGATTTTCCCCCGTGTTCAATTGCTTGCATGAACTTAATACTAAAAAACTGAATATTCCTAATCCGGTATACGTTGCTGTTTTAATAAATTTCATAAATTTTTTTTATAGTTCAATGCTTAAATATCCTTTTTTCTGAAGTTGAAAATTGTGCAATATGCCATTATCCACGACTTCCAATTCCTGAGGAATGTTTTTTTGATCGACCCCGAATTGCTTGAGTGAAAATCCGCAGATCACGATTTTTACATTTGCTTTTTCGGCTTTATCAATAAATTTTCGCATCATTTCCTTATCGGTTAGATCGGTTACGGTTTTTCCGCAGATTATGACCTGAAAATCACCGAATTTCTCTCCGTCTTCTTCCGTTAAGGCTTCAGCAGTTAAAATAATTGGTTGTAATTGCGGGATTGCTTTTGTGAGTACCACATAATTGTTTTTTTCGTGGTGCATCTTGTTTTGGGCTTTTGCAGAAAATATTGAAAATACCAAAATCAGTACAATTGTGCTTGAAAATAAATTTTTCATGAGTTATGTTTTTTGAGTTATTTTAAAATCGTTTAGTATAAAAAATAAGAGTCCGCCAAAAATTGCGATATTCTTAAACAGGGGACCAAGGCTGTTAATTTGGCCAACCTGAACCGTAAGCGTAATAGGAATTAAACAAGCGGCCAGAATTATTGCGGCCCATTTGGTTTTAAAACCAACCATCAGACCTAATCCGCCAATTAGCATTGTAATTCCGGAAAGGATGATTATTAATGTAGGGTCACCAAATATATAGGCAAGTTCTTTGAATGTTGCCTGATCAATTTTTTGAAGCGTTTTTTCAATATTGAATAAATGGCTTAAACCCGCTACCAAAAAAATACCGCTTAGCATTACCCTAAAGATATGTATGGAGCGTTGATTTACTATAATTGTTGTCATTTTAATATGGATAAATAGTTAGTGGATATCGCCGTAATGATAACCGTCGCTCTCATTTTTTATTCAGTTTTTGCTGAAAAAAATTAAAGTAAGCGCAGTAAATATATAAGTAAACGGCTGATGAAATGTTGCTGAAAAAAGTAGCATTATCCTTTTGGCGGAGGGTAAAATTTATCCTGACAGGTGCTAATTATCGATTGAGTTTGATCATTGTGTTTTTGATAATTGGGTTCGGTAAATACGATTTGATAATTGAAAGTTTCAAATTGAAAAGGAGAAGCACAAATTACATAAACTGTAATGTTGTTGAATAAAGATGCTTCGTCAAAGCTTTGTATTTCCTTATGTGTGTTTGGTTGAAGTTTTTTGCAAAAAGGATTCACTAAAGTAATTTCTTCAGAATCAACAATAACCCCAAGGATTTTGGAATCCATAGTGATGAATTTTCCTAAGAAAACCGCAACAAAAAAAATGGCTATGTAGGATTTTATCTGCATTGAGAACGCAAATATAAGGTCTTGCTTTTGGGCAATATGTGACTTTCATTACACACAGGACAATTTTTTTAGGTCAACGAACGAACGAAATAAAATAAATCAGCAGGGTTTTTAGATCGGGTATGCCCGTTCTTTGCTCTTTTATTCTGTTACGAAACGCATCAAATGGTTCTGGTGTGGATGGTTGGTTCATGGAATCCTTTTTCCTTAATTTTCATAATTTCTTGCATATCTCCTCTCCGATTTGCTCTGCTTAATTGGGCTTCTAAATTTGTTTTTGATGTTGAAGCACATCATAAAAATGTTATTGCTATTAAATATAACGAATTATCATCTTCAATTAATTATGATTTAAAATGTTTCTTTAGAAAAAATTAAATTTTTACGAGAAAGAAAATTAAATTGGTTAATTTTAGAAAATTAATCTGCAAAAAAAGTGAAGAAACCCCTGCTGACTGAGAATGAGCCAAAGGCCAAAGATTTCCTGACATCATTGGCTGTCCTTTTTGCAGGACTTATCATAACTTTTATTTTAGCTTTTTATGCCAAGAAAGACTTTGATGAGGACAACAAATTGCAGCTTGAAACAGCTGCTGTAGACATAAAATTTAGGATTCAAAGTATGCTAAACGCTCACGTGCAATTTTCACGAAGCTGTACTTCTTTTTTTATGTCTTCTGATACTGTCACAAAAGATGACTGGAAATATTTTGTTGAAAAAAGTAAAATTGCTGAATATTTAGAGGGGTTTCAAGGGATTTCCTATGTAATGATTGTTCCTAATAATCAACTGGAAAATCATTTACAACGTTTTAAAAAAGTATTCTCCAATGATTTTACAGTGCATCCGCCTAGCATTGAAGAAGTGTACACGCCTATTACATATATAGAACCTTTACAAGACAGAAACGTAAAGGCTTTAGGTTTTAATATAAGTACGAACCCACTTATGAGAAAAGCAATTGAAAATGCAAGGGATTCTAATAATACGATGCTAACAGATAGGGTAACGCTGATTCAGGAAGGCAATCCTAAAAATAGTACAGGGTTTGTCATGTATTCACCAGTTTATAGGAGAAATGCATCTGTAAATACCATTGAAGAACGAAGAGTTGCTATTAAAGGCTGGGTCGCCAGCTCTTTTAGGATGGTAAACTTTATGAAAAGTGTACTTGACCAGCCTAATTCAGATGATCACAATCAACTTCATCTAAAAGTATATGATGGTGATCGCATCTCCAGTGAATCTCTTTTGTATGATAATGAAAGCACCCTAAATAAAAACAGTGTTAAATTAATATCAAACACTTTATTGTTACCTGTTGAATTGAACGGGAAAAAATGGACTTTGCAATTTACGCAACCAAAAATTATGCCTTCTTTTGTCAGTGCGCCGTTTCTTGTGTTGGCAGGTGGCATTGTGATTAGTTTTTTGTTAAGTTTTTTAATATATTATATATCTAACACAGCATTATTCGCGAAAAGAATGGCTCATAAATTAACAATAGATTTATCAGATAAAAATAAGGAATTGATTAGTATAAACGAACTGTTAGAAGAAAGTCATTCTGAACTAAAAATTGCCAAGGAAAAAGCAGAAGAAAGTGAAAAAAAGTTAAAACTAATCGCTAATAACTTGGTAAATGGCATGATATATCAAGTTGTTATGCTTGGTGAAAACAGAAGAAAATTCACATATCTCAGTGATGCTGTTCAACAATTATATGGATGTACTGCCATAGAAGCCATAGAAAACCCAGAGTTGATTTATGGAAAAATCTACAATGCTGATTCAGATGATTTAATTAAGAAAGAGATTGAAGCCTCAAAAAAAATGTCAATTTTTAAAGCGGAATTTAGGATAGTCAATCCTGATGGAACAATCAGATGGTCATATTGTGTGTCCAGTCCACGTATTATTGATGGGTTGGTTTGCTGGGATGGAATTGAAGTTGATATTACTGAACAGAAAAACGTTGAAAATGAATTATTGATTTCCAAGGAAAAAGCAGAAGTAAGCAGTCGGTTGAAATCGGCATTTCTTGCCAATATGAGCCACGAAATCCGAACGCCCATGAATGCTATTTTAGGCTTTTCTGAACTTTTAGAACAACCAGAATTGACAGATGAAAAGCAAGCGAAATATTTTGAAATTATTAAGAAAAGCGGAAATAGGTTACTTACTGTGATCAATGACATCATTGATATTTCAAAAGTAGAGTCGGGTCAAATGGAAATTCTTATTTCAGAGTTTCCTGTTTTGGAACAAATAAAGGAAGTTCATGCCCTTTTCAATACCGTAGCGATAGGAAAAGGAATATCGCTGGAAATAAAAAATTCATTGCCATCAAATGAAATCACTATGAAGGCAGACAATCATAAAATAAACGCAATACTTGTTAATTTAGTTAAAAATGCCATTAAGTATTGTGATGAAGGAACTATTGAAATTGGCGTTGCTAAGAAAAAATCCCTTTTTGAGTTTTATGTAAAAGATACAGGTATTGGGATTGATAAGAATCGGCAAAAGGCTATTTTTGACCGTTTTGTCCAAGCCGATATTGAGGATGTAAAGGCGCAACAAGGGTCAGGTTTGGGCTTGTCCATTTCTAAAGCTTATGTAGAGATGCTTGGAGGTGAAATTTGGGTTGAAAGTGAACCAAGAAAGGGGGCTACTTTTTATTTTACGATTCCTAGTGAAGTTAAAATCGCAGAAGATATGGCAAGTGGTCAAATTTATTACCAGGAGTGAAAACTTAATAAATAAACTTAAGGTACTTGTTCTTGAAGATGGTGACAGTTCTGATTTAAAAAAGCGCAAAGGCAAAGATAAATGCTTGTTTTTCACAAGCTTTTATGCGGGGAATTGGAAGCTGTATTTTGTGTAGGTCTACCGAAACGGAATACTGCTGGAGATGGAGAAGTTCAAATCATATTATGAAGTTATCAGTAAATTTACAAAAACTTTATTTACCCAAATTCTGAATTGTGTTCCTCGTTTAGAATTTACTCCATAACCTACAGAAATAATAACCTCAAGATTATCATGTTCAACCTAATGGGTAACTTCTCTATTTCCTTCAATTTGAACTGTTTGAATATTCGTAACTTATAGCTGTTTTGAATATGAATAATTTAGTGCTTTTAATCTTTCGTGATATAAATCTACATATATTTTTTGAGCTTCTTCACTTAAAAAACTGTGTTTTACCAATTCTTCAACCATTGGATTTACGGCACCATATTTTTGAAGTATTTTAATTGCTCTGCTATTTTTAATACCAATTTTTAACGCAAACTCAAAAAAATCATCGTAAGCATAAAATCCATTTATTTTAAAACTTTCCGTTTCATAATTATTGGCAAATAAACCTTCTTCTAATGCCATTGCAGCATCATTTACATGAATATGTGTATTAAGCAAATCATAAAATGGACTTAATAAATAATCGCCTTTATCGGTTTCTAATAACGCAAAGTTTTTTAAATGCGCATCACCGTTACTAAATAAATAATTGAATACGCAAACTGAAAAAAACTTCTCTATTTCTACACTATAGGCTTGTACATATTTTTTAATTAATGAAGCAATTTCTTCGTAACTATATTCATATTTAAAATTATCACCCGCATTTTCTGTTGTTTTTCCTGCAAGTGAGGCAAAATCTTCTTTTCCAAACTTGGTACCCTCTTTTTTTACATCAAACCGCTTGGTTATGTATGCCGGAGTACCATCCTTAAAAAAAATGAGTGCATTTTCTGCAATATTCATTTTATATACTTGTTTGGCAATTTGCATTGTTACATGCTCATTGGCTGGCACTTGGTCTACTTTTAATAAATCTCTAGGAATTGGTTTTAAAATATACGTGCCTTGCTCCTTTGGTTTAGTTAAACGAAGTACGTTTTTTTCCAACACCAAGCTCAATTTTTCCTGTACCCCCGAAATAGAAATACGTTTGCGATTTTCAATAAATAATTGGTTTATTTCTTCACTGTTTTGTGGTGTATTGTAGGGTAAAATATGGGTTACTTTTTTTCCATTAAAAACCTTACGCAAACAAGTATTGCTATAGGTAGTATAGCCTTCTGCTAATGTTCCCGGGCAGTATTTTAAATTATTCACGTCCATTTATTATAATGGTTTTATTGAAACTGCCCCAATAGTATCAAACTGTGCAGTTGCCATCAATAAACCGAAATAATCGTTTTCATCAATTTTTAATTGCAAACTTTGTATTTTTTTATTGACGCCTTCACTTAACATATTAAAAAAGAATGGAAATAATATGTTACTCTGGTATTCTTGTTGCGTTTTGGGCAAGGTAAGGCTTATTGCAGGTTTTTGAATATCATTAAAATAGGCGTTGGTATATTTAAACACAAAGTTACGCTGGCTGGTTTCTGTTAAAATACCTGCCAAATTATTGTTTCTATATACCTCAACAGCTCTCATTTATTACGTATTCTTTTTAACATCTATTTGAATTTCCATTCCTAAAATATCTAGAATTTTCTCCAGTACTTTTAAGGTTGGGTTTGCCTGTCCTCTTTCTATTTTATACAAGGTATTTACGCTAATTTCAGCCATTTCCGCAAGGTCTGGCTGGGTAATGCGCAATTGTTTTCTGCGTGTTTTTATGGTGTTTCCTATCTCTGAAAATAACATTATAATGTGATTATTGAACAAAATTACACTTTTAAACTTACAAAAACTATTAAAATCATATTTTAGTGTGATATTTAACGTTTTTATTGATTTTAGCATGGTAAACATACGCAATATCACATTATAATGTGATAATTAATTATGTACCACAGGAAGTTTAAAGCCTACTTTACAAACATCATAATCATCTTATTCCTATGAAAACGTAAGTATGATTGAAATTATTTTATGTACAGATTGCTTCACGATGTTCGCAACAAAGGCAAAAAATAAGTGCCCTTCGACAAAAGCTCAGGACAGGCTTTTTTTAAAGTTCTTATTGCGGGGAATTGTAAGCTTTATGAAATGTAGTGTTAACGAAATGGAATAATGCTGGAGATGATGCAATTCAAATTTCATATTATGAACCAGCTTCGTTTAATTATTTATTGACCCGATTATGTCTCCATTGGCCACATTATGGCCCAATTATTAATTGAGAAAATAAAAAGTACTTGCACCCGCCTTATCATAACTTTTAATCAATTCAATATTTGTTAATTCTTTGAGGTCTCTTGTTACTGTAACCTTCATATTTCATTTAATTACTGAAGTAATCCGGCCAATAAACGTTTAAATGGTGGCCAATCTGGCCAAAAAACGGCCAATTGGGGAGAAAGAGCGCAAAGTGGTCGATTTGTTTAGGTATATGATTAAATAATTACAATTGGTTTACATTTGTGATGCCCAATCCCTTTAATTAGAGGTTGGGTTTATTTATTAAAAAAGGAAAGTATTAAAAATAAAAAAACCTAGAGCAAGTTTAGGTTTTATATTTTATTCTTTTTAAGTGCAGAAACTAAAGCAATAAAATGAATAGCAGTGCACTAGTGCGAATGTACAAAAAGTTATTTATATTTTATCTCATAAGTAATTATTTTTTTAATAACCTCATTTTTAGCGTTTTCGTTAAATAATTCATCAATCTCTTTTAGAAAGTCAATTTTCCTGTTAGGGGAAATGTATTCTAAAAAGTAAGAAATAACTTTTATACAAGCACTTAATGAACTTCTATCACTTTCATCAAAATTTATATTAGGGACTGCAGATAATCCTCTTGGAGTTTTAAAATCATAAAGAACATCACCATGAGAACAAATATTCCTTATGAGAACTACAGTAGTCATGAGATTTTCAAATTTGTTTATATTTAAAATTCCTAAACTTTCCGAAACTCTTTTTTTTATTTCTTCATTTTTAATATTTTTGAATAAATTAAGTAGGACTCCAAATGTTAAAAACTCTAATGTTTTCCATGCAGGAGCATATGTGTCAGTAGGATTTCTATCATGATGATTTTTTAAGGATTTATTATTATTTATAAATTCCAAAGTATATACCCTATTTAACATACTCGTTTTTCCAGGGATACTTTGAATAAATGAATTATTTGTTATGTTTTCATCAGCAAACCAAGCTAGTGAATTTTTATATTTATTTGAAACATAGTAAACAACTTTAGTTCTAAAATTTATTTCTATTCTATTTAGGTATTTTAATAAAATATTTCTCAAGTCAACATCTAAATAATACAATGCTATTACGTTTGATGGTTTAGTGTCAGGTTTAAAATTATGCTCTGTATCTTTTTCAAAATGATGCCAATAGAATCCTAATCTATAATATCCAATATCTAAAAGAAAGTCTTTGATTTGATTACTTTCATAATCAAGGTTCATACCTCTTTCTTTAAGAAGCTCAATTTGTTTGTTGAAATTTGTTGCTATGTTTCCCATTTGTTCTTTAGATACTTAACTATTTTCAATTAACTATTTTCAACTATTTTAATTTATTCGCCTATTTTTTATTGTTTTTTGTGCTCATGAATCTCAAGAATTTTCAATTATTGAGATTTCATCATCTGTTAACCCATACAACTGATAAACCATAGCGTCAATTTCTTTATCTGTAATTTCAATTTTGGTTTTTAATACTAAAGCATTTTGTTGCTCTTGTAAAAAGTAATCTTCCCACTCAGCTTCTTCTGATAAGGACAATTTCACTTTCTTTTTACTTAATTCTTTGATAAATTCAGCAAATGTTAATTGGTAGTATTCTTGTAATTTTTTAGGTAAAACTTCCAACTCAAATTTTCTTTGTAATGTTCTCTGGAATTTTTCAGAAATCCCTTGTAATTCAGCATTTAATGTTATCATTAAATCTGATTTTTCAATAAAAGGAGTTTGGATTTCTAAAGAAATGTTTCTAATTGGAATTCTTTTCCAATCATCTGGATAAAAATCAATTTTACCCTTACTTTCAAATTTTATAAAATAGTTAATGAGTTTTGAGTTTATTATGGAAAGTATGTATTTCAGGTTATAATTAATTGATTCATTTTCTACTTCTAACCTGTCTTTGCCAATATTTTTATAGTATTTTTTAATACTATTATTATCTATTTTTTCTAATTCACAAGCTTTTATTGCCATAATTATTGTGTTATCACAATAATGTCCTTTGTTAGAATAAGCAGCAACTCTTTTTTGTCTTGAAAGTAATAGTTTTTCTGGAGGATAAAGCTCTGGAAAAGTAGGTCTAACAAGTCTATTTGGACTTCTTTCAGTATCCCACTCTAAATATAATTCTCTGTTAATACCATATCTATTTAGATATTTTCCTTCAGTGCATATTCCTGTGAAACTGTACACCCCATTCCTGAGCAAACTGGACAGTTTTTATATGATGATTTCAGATGATAAAATTAGTCAAAATTTTTAGTTGTTTTTCATTTTTTTTCTCATGGATTCTCCCTTCAATTCAAACCGAATAGCAGAGTGTATAATTCGATCTAAAATAGCATCCGCTATTGTTTTTTCTTCGATTAAATCATACCAATTTTTCACTGGCAGTTGTGAGCAAAAAATAGTGGATTTTCTTTGATTACGGTCTTCAATTAAATCCATTAAAATAAGCTGTTTTTCATTATTGATGGATTGTAAACCAAAATCATCAATTATTAATAAATCATGGTTTTCGATTTTAGCGAGCTCCTTCATATAGGAGCCGTCAGCTTTGGCCATCATCAATTTATTGAAGAGCTTTCCCAAATTATAATAGAGGACCTTATATCCTTTGATACAGCATTGGTATCCAAGGGCAGTGGCTAAAAATGATTTCCCTGTTCCGGTGCAACCGGTAATAAGTATGTTTTCATGGCGGTCAACAAAAGAACAATCCGAGAGTCTGGTTAGAAGGTTGCGATCCAGCTCCCTGTCCGGGGCATAGCTAATCTCTTCGATGGCAGCCTGATAATGGAACCGAGCGTTCTTTAGCAGCCGCTCAGTTCTGTTGTTGTTTCGCTGGTTGTCTTCCGATTCTATGAGCCAGGCAATGAATTCATCATTTGTAAAGGTATCCTGGTTTCGGGTTTCAAACGAAGATTCGTAGGCTCGTTTCATGCCGTTTAGACGCATGTTTTGCATCTTTTCAATAGTTGCGTTTGTATTCATATGTATTGTGTTTTAAAGGTTATGCATAGTATTTTGATCCTCTGATATTCTCGTGTTCAATAGGCATGGGCACTAGTAGCTCGGGTGATACCACCTGAGAGTCAAGACCGCGCTCGAGGATGTTTTTTATTTGATTGTATCCGATAGCTTCATAAGCCAGTGCTCTGGTACAGGCATTGTTTAGGCGTTCTTTTCCTGTTTTGGCTGCTAAAGTCAATATGCCAATGCAGCTCTTATAGCTCTGCTCTGGATATTGTTTTCTTTGAAGTATTTTTTCAATACATTCTTTTACCGAAGGTCCCATACGCTCTGCCCAACTAACAAAATATTCCGGACTCCAATTGGAGTTATAGATATGGCTAACGGGCATATGCTCTTTTACGGTTATATAAGCGTAAGGTTTTCGGCTGCGCAGATGTAAAGCGATACGGCTGTTTGCATGATAAATTTCAACAACATTTTGGGTGAGTATCATCTTTACTTTTTTTCCAATAAAGCCATGTGGAGCACTATAATAGTTTTTGTTAGGAGCATAATAGACATGGCAGTTTTTCTGGATTGTAGCGGTTTTATATTCTCTTAGCTCATAAAGCGCTGCCGGTAGTGGTCGCAGTGCTTCCTTTTCTATTTCTAGGAATAATTCTGTTCGACTGAGTTGTTTCTTTTGAAAGGCAGTATTGTTATAGGTGCTTAGCTGTACTTTTATTGCAGCGTTAAGTGACTGTATGCTATAAAATTCTTGATTACGCAAAGCGGCATAAATACGGGTATAGGTTATGTTTACTGCTCCTTCTACCAAAGATTTGTCTTTAGGTTTTAAAGGACGTGCAGGCAATATAGAGGTATCGTAATGAGAAGCAAAGCTTGCAAATTGCTCGTTTATAAAGGGCTCGTATTTGTTTGATTTTGTAACGGCCGATTTCAGATTATCTGGAACTATGCAGGCCGGTACACCTTGCAAAAAGCGGAGGCAATTCTGGATGCTATTCAAAAAATCAGGTACTTTCTGAGAGAAAGAGGCTTCTACATAGGTGTATTGACTCGCTCCCAGAGTGGCAACAAATACTTCTACTGGTTTTATTTCGCCTGTTTCTTTATCGATTATGTGGAGTTTTTTACCAGCATAATCAATGAATAGTTTGTCTCCTGCTTTGTAAACAGTTGGCATATACCCTAAAGATTTTTGGATCCATTTGCTGTAATGAAAACAAAACCTACTGTACATGACCCCTTCAGGATGCTTTTGTTTATACTCTTTCCAGAGAATATGACGGGTAACTCCAACGCGTTTTAATTCTTTTTCTGAGTAGGGAAAATAAGCATATAATTCAAGATGGACCGTGTCTCTATCGCTAACTACAATGGCTTCTTGAATCTCAAAAAGCTCCGATAAATCAGTATCCGAAAGTTCCAAAAGTTCTTTGTAATCAAACCCGGATTCCTTAAAGGCAGTGAGATACTTTATTATAGTTGTTCTTGATTTACCAAGACTTTGGGATACTTTGTTATTAGAAAGTCCCTTGTTTTTCATTCTGATGATTTCTCGTATCATAACGGATCCTATTGTTTTATTGGCCATACTATATATGTTTTATATAGCATAATATAACCTAAAACCATCATCAAAAACTGTTCACTTTGCCCCGGAATGACCTGTTCGCTTTAAACAGGAATCGGGTGTACAGTTTGCCCCGGAATGACCTGTTCACTTTAAACAGGAATCAGCTGTACAGTTTGCCCCGGAATGACCTTCACTTTAAACAGGAATCAGCTGTACAGTTTGCCCCGGAATGACCTGTTCACTTTAAACAGGAATCAGGTGTACAGTTTGCCCCGGAATACCCACTAAATACTGAATTGATAAGATTTTTTAAAGTTAATAGTAAAATGAGTAGATTTTTTAGAATTAATTTTGATGCTTACATACAGGATTATTTTTCTTATAATTATATGAAGAAGCTTTATTCAATTTTTAATATAGCAACCTCTGCGTTTCTTTAAAACCCTTGAAAAGTTGGTTAAAATTATTTGGAATTATTCCAAATCGGTGCTTTAACACCATTTTAAAGTGTATCTATTTAGAAGGATGAATTAACTTAGTATATATTTTTTTAGAAATAGTAAGTACTGGTAATGTAACAAAAAACCTGCCACCATATACTGGTTTTTAAATGGGTTTAATGGTATATATTAGGCTGTTGCAGCTATCGGGTTTTGATTTTCTTTATAATATTTTGGACTACAATCGTATTTTTCTTTAAATATTTTAGAGAAATAACTTCTACTGGTAAATCCAATACTATATACTACTTCAGAAATATTTAAATCTGTAGTTCTAATTAATTGCTCAGATTTTTTCATTCTTTCGTTAATAATAAAATCTCTTACAGTTCTATTGTGCAATATTTTAAACCCTTCTTGCAGTTTACCGGCAGATAGTCCTGACTTTCTACTCAATAATTTTAAGGTATAATTTTCTTCAGGATATTTAATTATAAACGCTGAAAGCTCTTTAATGTTTTCCATTTCTTTTTTGGTTAAACAGCCTGTAGCATTAGCAACATTAATTAAATCATCTACACGTTGCTCAATTTCCATCGCTAGTATAAGTTGTACGATGCCTTCAATCATTAAATTTTTAACAATACCCGTCTGTTTAATAGCTTTTAATTCTTCTATTTTTTCACCAATTTTTAAGTTAAAGGAACTGATATATACAGAACTATCAACTTTATTATCCTCAAAAAAAATATCTCTTAATTTTTTATTAAAACTAACATCTTCAGCAGTTTCATACACGGTATTATTTACAACAATCAAAGATATTTTAGTGCGTATGCCTTTTTTAAAGGTTAAATTATTTTCTTCAGCTCTTTTGCAGGTTAATATACCTGTTTGGTATTTTTGAAGCAATCTTTGCTTACCATTTTCGCCAAAACTATGTCCTAAAACTCCTTGAGCACAATACGCAAAATATATAGGCAAATTCTTTGTGGCGTTGATACTTAATGCAACATCATCATTCAAGTTAACGTCAAATTCTAAATAGGAAATGCCATTTTTTAAAGAAATACCTTTAATATTACCAGAACCAAATTGATCATTTAAGTTTAATTTATATTCATTTAAATGCGTCTTTAGACTTCCTCCAAAATTCTCATGTAATTGATTAAAAATTTTTTCTAATTTTCTTGTTTTAATATAGGTCGTTTTCAAAATGATTGGTTTTAGTATAATTAATAATTATTTCTCTATAATTATTTTAATAATAACAACAACTACGGAAGCACGTAATAATATGTGTACAATGAATCCTATTCCATAAACAAAAAAACCTATTGCCCATACTATTAAAAATAAAATTGCTAAACCATATTAAATTTTATACATGTTAAATTGTATTTTTTAAACCCAAAGGTTGTTCGTTAAAAGGGCTAGATTGATTATTTAAACTTAACCTACTTTCGCTTGGTGCTTTATCTTGAATTGCGTCACCTATTACTTTCGGATAAATTCTTCCTACCCTTGCCAATTTTCTTAAATATGTATTTCCTTTTTCCATGAGTATATAGTATATTTTTTATGATTAGTTGATTATTAATTACATGGCAAATATCATGGATTAAATGCCCAAAAGTCTTACATAATTTTTGGAGAATGTTACATAATTATTAGTTATAACTTTAAAAGTGTTAATAAACCTATCACCAAATCGGACAATGTACCTCGCATTGGTTTCATGTTTTGTATTATATATATCCTTAGGAATTTCGAGTTTATGATTGCGGGATTAATTGTAGAAGTTTTAATATTAACCCGTTGGGTGCAATTATTTAGTTTAAAATAAGTTAAAATAAGTTGGTTAGATATTGGTCAAGATACTGAAATTCAGTATCTTGAAGT
>JAAFHC010000093.1 GCA_010906935.1 Gelidibacter sp. | reverse complement strand
TTTTTCATGATTCTTTAATTATTGGTAATTCAACAAAAAATGTTGAACCTTTATTTTCTTGGCTCATAAAATCAATTGTTCCGCCTATATTTTCTAAATGTGTCTTAACAATATTTAACCCAATGCCTGTTCCTTGTATATTTAACACATTATCTGCTCTAAAATAGCGATTAAATATGAATTTTTGATCTTTTGCAGGAATTCCTATTCCATTGTCGGTAATTTTAAAAATAAGGTTATTTTCCTTTTTAGAAATTTCTAAATCAATTACTGTGTTCTCAGGCGAATATTTTATGGCGTTATAAATGACGTTATTTAAGGTGAGTTCTAAAATTTTTTCATCCTGATGCAGCACATAATCGGAGGTGTTTTGTGAAATGTTTATGTGTTGGCCGCTTTTTAAAAGCATATTGGCATTGTAAACCACCTCATTAATTATTTTGCTTAAATTAAATACCGTGAATTTATAATTTTCATTGCTTGAATCTAACTTTTCTAAAGATGCAAAATCATTCAAAATATTATTGAGATAATGTACTTTGCTTGTGATTATTTTTAAATGTTTGTCTCTTTTTTCCTGTTGTTCGCTTAATTGGTATTTTTCCAATAAAATTGTGGATGTTAAAATACCGCTTAAGGGCGTTTTAAATTCATGGGAAACAAGCGACAAAAATTTGGTTTTCAGTTCATTAAGTTCTCTTTCTTTTTTTAGGGCATCATTAATTTTATTTTCTATTTCAATCCTTCTTTTTAATTCTTTTTCATAATCAAGATTTAATGCTTTAAGTTTTGAAATGGTATGATTTAGCTCAGTGGTTTTGTCTTCTATTTTTCCCTCAAGTTCAACATTTATTGAATTAATTTTAATTTCTGTTTCCCTTCTAATTGTCATATCAATAATCAAAGCCATTACATATTTTTTTTCATTAATGGTAAAAGGATTCAGTCCAATTTCAATAGGAAATTCTTTCTTATTTTTTTTTAAGCCGAACAAGTATAAGCCTCGTGTGTTTATTTTTTTATTTGATTGGGTAATAAAATAGGTGAAATGATTTTTATGGGTGGTTTGGTATCTAATTGGAACCAGCATATTTAAGTGCTGATTTGTCAATTCTCCTTGCTGATAGCCAAACATTTTTTCGGCTGAAGAATTTGCGGCAACTATATTTGTATTTTTATCAATAATAAGAATGCCTTCGGGAATGGCTTCAAAAAGAATATTGAAGATATCTTGATTTTGATAAAACACCGATTTTTTATTGATTTTAAACAAAATTAATTTTAGTTAAAAGGTAGTGAAAAAACGAATACATTCCTTAAAAAAAACGGGATATTTCAAATTGAGTCAATTCTTTTGGCAAATATTTCAATTTTTGCATAAATATTATCAATATCATTTAATAGTACATTTTAAATTAATATCTTTATTGCAAGATAATGATGATTGAATGGGTTAAAATATAAAATATCGATGATGATTACAGAATGTATTTTAAAAAATGATTTGATATTTATTCACTTGCCTCAACCTATAAATTGATCATGAAGTTATTATTTCTCAATTCTAAATACTCAATACTCAAATTTCCTTAAAATGTTAACATTTAAAAATTTTAATATTGCCGATTGGTTTTCTTTTTACAGAATTGCTGCCGCACCATTTTTATTGCTTATTTTATGGTTCGGCAATCGGGAACTTTTTACCTGGCTTTTGTTGGTGAGTTATTCCACTGACGCCATTGATGGTTTTATAGCCCGAAAATTAAAAATAACAAGTGCAAGGGGTTCACAATTGGATTCGTTTGGTGACCAAATTACGTTTGCAGTTGGGTTAATTGGCATATTAACTTTTGAATATGATTTTGTAAAAACGCATGCGTTTTTTATAATCATGGTTTTGGCGATTTATATTGTTCAAATGATTATAGCATTTTTAAAATATGGAAAAGCCACTGCTTTTCATACGTATTTGGCCAAATTATCGGCAATTGTTCAATCTATATTTATACTTTGGCTGTTATTTTTTGGTCCAATTTACTGGTTGTTTTATGTGATGATTGTATTGGGTTTGTTGGAAACTATTGAAGAGATTACGCTTATTTTTATGTATGATAATTGGGTTGCGGGTGTTAAAGGCTTTTATTGGGCACTTAGAGATAAAAGGCGGTTAAGAAAAAAAATTGGCATTACAAAAAGAACAAATTAATACGTTTTGCTATGCGCTCTTATTCATTTTTTACCATTATGCTGTTATGCTTGGTGATATTGCTTGTAGATACGTTGGCATTTTATTGGCTGCAATCCATTACCCAATTCATAAGTTCAACATTTTTACAAAACGTCATTTTTGTGGTTTTTTGGACATTTACCATTGGACTGGTTGCCTCAATTATTTTATTAAAAAGCCGATTGGACACCATGCATCCTTACAGGAAACAGTTGCTGGTAACTTCACTTTACGGAATTACGGTAGCTTCTTTTATTCCCAAATTAATTTTTGTAATTGTTATTTCAATACTCTATTTTACAAACTATGTTATTTATGAGGAAGAATCTTTAATTGTAATTCCAATGATTGGTTTATTTTCAGGATTTCTGCCCTTTTTTGTAATTCTATATAGTGTTTTTAGAAGTTTATATAGGTTTAAAGTACATCGTATAAAAATTAATTTTGAAGAAATGCCTGCTAATTTTGTAGGATTGCGAATTGTTCATATTTCTGACCTTCATTTGGGAAGTTTTAAATCGCGCCATCATATTTTAGACAGGGCCGTTAAAATTATCAACCATTTAGAGCCCGATTTCATTTTTTTTACAGGTGATTTGGTCAATAACCACGCTTGGGAAATGAAAGGTTGGCAAACGGTATTAAAAAAAATGAATGCTAAAATGGGCAAATATGCTGTTTTGGGAAACCACGATTATGGAGATTACAGCGAATGGAAAAATGCCAATGCCAAACTATCTAATTTTGAATCGATCAAATATTTTTACAAAAAAATAGATTTTAAATTATTGCTGAATGAAGCGGTTATTATTGAAAAAGAAGGCCAAAAACTTGCTATTGTAGGTGTTGAAAATTGGGGAAATCCGCCGTTTAAACAATATGGAGATTTGCAAAAAGCGTTAATGAATGTTGCTGAGATTCCCTTTAAAATTTTGCTTTCCCATGATCCTTCGCATTGGAACGAAGAAGTTACCGAAAAAACGAATATTGCGATCACGCTTTCCGGTCACACACACGGCATGCAAGCCGGAATTAACATTAAAAGCAAAAACTGGAGCCCTATTCAATATAAATACAAACAATGGGTCGGCTTGTATAAACATTTTAACCAATATTTATATGTAAACAGGGGTTTGGGTTGGATGGGTTTTCCGGGAAGATTGGGAATGCGACCCGAAATTACGCTTATTGAACTTCGTCATTAACCACGAAAATTAATTTCTTATGTTAGCAGGAGTTCTTCTTTTGGTGATGCTTCTATTAATATTCCTTCTATTTTCGTTGTGATATCTTTTTATGTCATCTCCAAAATCATTATTGATCCTAATTCGTTGACTTCGTCTTAAATTGACATAATTATATTTTGTAGGCAAAATATTGGCGGTTATCCAAATGCCATTATCCAAATAGAGGTAATTTCTTGACGAAAAATCATAGTAAATCATAACTTCCGACAATTCTTCAGTTCTAATCTGACCATAAGTTTGAATGGTTAATCCAAGTATTACTAAACCAAAGAATATTTTTTTCATATTTCTAATTGTTTAAATTAGTAATTGAGCGAGTAAAATGGTGTTTCTAATTTTCATCATATCAAAATTATTATGGTTCGAATGTTGGTCCAATGAGAATTATTAAGTTTAAAAGAATAGTGAATAATCAGCATCCATGTTTTTACGCATAGGTTGGTGATTGTTAACAGCAGCAACCTAAGCAAGAAAATTAATGAAGCCACAAAAAAATGTTGACGATTGTTTTGGAATTAAATTTAAAACTTTCTTAATTTAAGATAGGAGGAAGGAGATTCGCCTTTTATTAATTTAAATTGGCGGTTGAAGTTTGATATATTGTTAAAGCCGCTCAAAAAAGCCACATCGGTAATATTTTTATTTTCATCTTCAATTAAAAGTTTGCAAGCGTGGCCAATTCTTATTTCATTTAAGAATTGAAAATATGTTTTATGGGTTATTTTTTTAAAATAGCGACAAAAAGCAGCCTTATTCATATTGATGGAGTCGGCAATATTTTCAAGACAGATTGTAGAATCATTAAAATTATTGATTGAATACTCATAAACTTTTTCTAAACGACCTTTAGGCAAGTTTACGGTGTTAACAAATCCGGGATTGGCAATGAATTCAAAGTTTTTATCCTGTTCCAAAAGATTTAAAAGCTTAAAGAAATGGGTCATTCTGTCATAATTATTTCCATCATTTATTTCTTTCATGATGCTTAAAACCTCTTTATTTTTTTTAACGTTTTTAAAAATTATGCCTCTTTTCCAATTATTTAATAACTTATTTAAAGGCTGAAACTCTGGCAGGCACCCAATAACGGTATTAATGGTCTCTATTGAAAAATGAAGCACATAAGCGTCTATTCCTTTGTCAAGTTCCTTAACTGAATTTAATTTAGGCACAAACATGTGCGGTAAATTTGCACAAAATAACATAAGCGTGCCGCCTTGATATGGAAATATTTTATCCCCCACATAAGCTGTCCCTGAATTTTTTACCATATAAAGAATTTCATATTCTTTATGATGGTGCCATAAACTGTATGCCTGCGGATAAATTTTTGGCTTAATAATAAATGATTGCTGGTTAGAAGTGCTGGTTTTATTTAATAAAATAGATTTCATAATAATAACATTTTATTAAATTAAAAAACATGCAAATTTAATATCACAATATGCAAATAATCTTCTTTTTTGTCTCTTTATTTCCAAATATCTTTAACGAATTATTAACGAATACGATTTCGTAAATAGATTATCACATTTAAATGCTTTTAATGTTACAAACATAACAAAAAAAAGTGAATTTATTTAGATATACTATAAAGTTTAAGACAAATGGAGCATTCCTATTATGAAGATAGCGTTAATTTCTACTTTTTTGTTTATTGATTTATATTGTATTTAAGAAGGTTTAACATACTGAATGTTAGCATATAATGTGTAGATTGACATTAAGGAAAATAATTTCATAATTGTTGGCCTTATAAAAATCATCTCTTATTTAAGTCTAATCGATTTTGCGTTGAATAAGAACCAAATTAATATTAACCAATAAATATTTTAGTATGAGTTTATCATTTCAAGCCTTTTTGGCTTTCTTTCCAATCCTTTTGGCGGGCATTTTGCTAGTTGGATTAAGGTGGCCTGCAAAAAGGGCAATGCCAATTGTATTTGTGGCATCATTTATCATCGCATTATTTGCATGGGGAATGCCCATTAACCGAATTTTTGCTTCAACCTTAGAAGGGTTGGGGGTTACAGTTTCTATTTTATGGATTATTTTTGGCGCCATTTTATTATTAAACACGCTAAAACATTCGGGTGCTTTAAAAGTTATTCGGGCTGGTTTTACCAATATTAGTACCGACAGACGTGTTCAGGTAATTATCATTGCCTGGTTGTTTGGAAGTTTTATTGAAGGTGCTTCCGGTTTTGGAACGCCGGCAGCAATTGCCTCACCATTGTTATTAGGTTTGGGTTTCCCTGCCTTGGGAGCCGTAATTGTTGGAATGATGATTCAATCAACGCCAGTGTCATTTGGCGCGGTGGGCACACCCATTGTTATTGGTGTGACTGCGGGCCTAAAAACTGATGCATTGACACAGCAATTAGAAGCCGCAGGAACCAATTGGGATCAATTTTTACAATTAGTCACTTCAGAAGTTGCCATTATTCATGGGATTGTAGGAACATTAATTCCTTTATTTATGTGTATGGTTTTAACCAAATATTTTGGTAAAAATAAATCGTGGACCGAAGGTTTGTCTATTGCGCCTTTTGCCATTTTTGCCGGATTGGCTTTTACAATTCCTTACGTATTAACTGGCGTATTTTTAGGTCCGGAATTTCCTTCACTTATTGGAGCCCTCGTAGGTTTGGTAATTGTGGTGTCTGCCGCCAAAGCAAAATTTTTAATACCAAAAGACATCTGGGATTTTGCGCCTGCAAAAGATTGGCCTTCAACTTGGATGGGCAATTTAGAAATAAAATTGGAAAATTTAACAGATAAAACCTCAAAAATATCTTTGGGAAAAGCTTGGTTACCCTACCTTTTAGTCGCTATATTTTTGGTGTTAAGCAGAATTCCATCACTTGGAATTAGTGCTGCTTTAAAATATGTGACCTTGACAATTTCAGATATTTTGGGAGAAACAGGTATAAATGCTTCATTTTCTCCATTGTATTTGCCTGGTGGAATCATGGTCATGGTTGTTTTGATTACCTACTTTTTGCACAATATGAAACTAAAAGAATTGTCTAGCGCCATAAGCGAGTCCTCAAAAACTTTATTGGGAGCCGGATTTGTATTGATATTTACCATTCCAATGGTTAGAATTTTAATCAATTCTGGCATAAACGACTTTGGATACCAAAGTATGCCAATCGCCATGGCACAATGGGTTGCAGATACTATGGGAGGCGTTTATCCCGCTTTTGCGGCTTCAGTAGGCGCATTAGGAGCTTTTATTGCTGGCTCTAACACGGTTTCCAACATGATGCTCGCACAATTCCAGTTTGCAACTGCTGTAAATTTAGGATTAACAGGTTCCGTTTTTGTTGCTTTGCAAGCCGTAGGAGCCGCAGCAGGAAATATGATTGCCATTCACAATGTTGTAGCTGCCGCCGCAACTGTTGGTATGCTTGGAAGAGAAGGTCTTGTGCTCAGAAGAACCATTTTGCCAACACTTTATTATGTGATTTTTGCGGGAATTATTGGTTTAATCATGTTGTATGGATTGGACATTACCGATAAATTAACAATTTATCTGAATTCACTATAATAAAACAATTATGTTAGAAAAAAGTTATCAATTATTTCATGAAAACATATCAGAAAAAATAGATTCCAATCGAATTTTTACTGACAAAGCTAGCACATTGGCTTATGGAACCGATGCCAGCTTTTACAGATTGATTCCCAAAATTGTAATTCAATCTAAATCTATTGAAGAAATAACTTTTTTGCTTGAAGAAGCCAATAAATTAAACTTGCCTGTTACGTTTAGGGCGGCAGGCACCAGTTTATCTGGGCAAGCTGTTTCAGACTCTATCCTTATTTTAACGTCAAAATATTGGACCGATTATGAAGTGCTTGAAAATGGAAATCGCATAAAATTACAACCCGGGGTTATTGGCGCAAAAGCCAATGTGCTGTTAAAACCATACGGACGAAAAATTGGCCCCGATCCTGCTTCCATTAATTCGGCAATGATTGGTGGTATTGCAGCCAACAATGCAAGCGGTATGTGTTGCGGAACTGCGGAAAACTCCTACAAAACTGTGGAGAGTTTAAAAATAATTTTTTATGATGGTTTTTTATTGGACACCAGTAATATTGAAAGTATAGAAAAATTTAAAATTCATCACGCAACTATTTATAATGAAGTCTTTCAAATAATAAAAGAAACCCAAAATAACCAGGAACTGGTTGAGCGTATTCATCATAAATTCAAAATGAAGAATACCACCGGCTATAGCTTAAATGCTTTGGTTGATTATTCAGATCCAATTGATGTGATCACCCATTTAATGATAGGTTCCGAAGGAACTTTGGGAATGATTGCGGAAATTACCTACAATACCGTGATCAATCATCCATTTAAAGCGAGTGCATTGATGATTTTTGAAAATATTGAAATGGCTTGTAATGTGGTTTCAATATTAAAATCGGAACCAGTAGCGGCTGTTGAACTTATGGACAGGGCCAGTTTAAGATCGGTTGAAAAAATGGAGGGCGTGCCCAATTATTTATCATCATTAAGTGAAGGCGCTTCGGCCGTTTTGGTTGAAACTGTTGCGCCAAACAAGGAACAATTATTGGCACAAATCGAAGAAATTGAAAATGCCATCAATCACATACAACCCGAATTACCTTTCAAATTTACGGATGACGCTTCTTTGTACAACCAATATTGGAAAATAAGAAAAGGATTGTTTCCTACAATTGGCGCCATCAGAAAAATTGGGACAACGGTTATTATTGAAGACATTACTTTTCCGGTGCCTAGATTGGCGGCAGGAACTTTAGATTTGCAAGACTTATTTAAAAAATACCATTACAATGAAGCGGTTATTTTTGGCCACGCATTGGATGGAAATCTTCATTTTGTTTTTACACAGGATTTTGGGACAGCTTCAGAAATAAAACGTTACGAAGATTTTATGGAAGAATTGTCCGTTTTGGTGGTCGATAAATATGATGGAGCGTTAAAATCAGAACACGGAACAGGCCGAAACATGGCTCCTTTTGTTGAAAAAGAATGGGGTTCTGAAGCTTATATTTTAATGAAAAAGATCAAGCAAATTTTTGATCCTAAAGGAATTATCAATCCGGGTGTTATTATCAATGAAGATAAAAAAGTACATTTAAAAAATCTGAAACCTTTGCCAAAAGCAGATGATCAAATTGATAAATGTATTGAATGCGGTTTTTGCGAATCAAGCTGTGTTTCATACGATTTAGGCTTTTCGCCAAGACAGCGCATAGTTTTACACAGGGAAATGAGCAGGTTAGATGCCGAAGGATTTTCAAAAGAAGCCAGAGAATTGGAAAAATCTTTTGAATATGGTTTTGATTCCATGTGTGCCACAGACGGCTTGTGTATGTTGGCATGTCCGGTTAAAATTGATACAGGAGATTATGTAAAACGCGTAAGAGCCAAAAAGCATTCGGGTAATAAAATTGCCAAAATGATTGTCAATAATTTTATTGCAACTACAAAAGGCGTTCGTGTTGGCTTAAAGGTAAGTCACGCCATTGCAAATGTAATTGGCCATAATGCTTATAATAAAGTGGTTGGCACGGCAACTTCTATGTTGGGACAAAAGATGGAATGGACCAAATACACGCCCAAAGCTGCCAACATAAAAATTGAAAAGCAAACCAATTTAAAGCCAAATGCACTAAAAGTTGTTTATTTTTCGAGCTGTATCAATAAAATGATGGGCGCTTCAAACAGTTATGGTGATGAAGATACCGTTTTCAACAAAACCGTTAAAATTCTTAACAAAGCCAATTGCGAGATTATTTATCCGGAAGATAGTGAAAATTTATGTTGCGGACTCGCTTTTAAGTCGCAAGGATTTGCGGAATCTGCGCATATAGCATCAGATAAATTATTCCAAAGTTTGCTGAAGGCAAGCAATCAAGGGGAATATCCAATTTTGTGCGATATGAGTCCGTGTTCTTTGCAAATGAGAGAATCTATGCAAGATTCAACTTTAAAACTTTATGACATTACCAATTTCACCACTGCTTTTTTACTGGATCGTTTAGATTTTAAGCCGGTTAATAAAGAAGTTGCAGTGTTTTCTGTATGCAGTTTGAAGAAAATGGGGATAGATGAAGATTTATATGCCATTGCAAAATTATGTTCCACAATAGTATATACGCCAAAAACCAATTGTTGTGGATTTGCGGGGAACAAGGGTTTTAATTTTCCAGAACTCAATGAACATGGGTTAAGAACCTTGGATGAACAAATTCCGGACAGTGTAACCGACGGTTATGCAACCAGCAGAACTTGTGAAATAGGA
>JAAFHC010000092.1 GCA_010906935.1 Gelidibacter sp. | reverse complement strand
GGTATTGATGCCGTAGATGCTTTGGGGTATATTGATAGAGAACGTGTTGCTGTTGGCGGACATAGTTATGGTGCATTTATGACTGCGAACTTGCTTACACATTCCAACCTTTTTGCCGCAGGTATAGCCAGAAGTGGTGCCTATAATAGAACTTTAACGCCTTTTGGATTTCAAGGAGAAGAACGTAATTATTGGGAAGCACCGGAAATTTACAATGCAATGTCCCCTTTCATGCATGCCAATAAAATGAAAACACCATTGCTTTTAGTTCACGGAGAAGCAGATAACAACTCAGGGACATTTCCTTTACAAAGTGAGCGTTACTTCAATGCGTTAAAAGGTCTTGGCGCTCCAGTTCGTTTGGTTATGCTACCAAAGGAAAGTCATGGTTATGCGGGAAGAGAAAGTATTATGCATATGCTTTGGGAACAAGATACTTGGCTTGAGAAATTTGTAAAGAATAAAGGAAAGTAATTAATAAAAATTGAAATATTAGCTTCGTACTGATTACTCAAACTATTTAAAAAAACCCACGGTTATCTTTATTTAAAGATTTCAAGTGGGTTTTTTCAATGATTGACAATATATCCAAATAGTAAAATATACTTCCTTAACTCTTATTATATTTTTGAGGTATAAGTGACCAAAAACAAAAGAGGCTATCTTTTCAGATAGCCTCTTTATAATTCAAAAATATTGTAAATTAACTTGGATTTTGAACCATTAGTGGGTTAGCATTTAATTCTGCTCTAGGAATCATAAATTCCCATTGAATATCTCCTGCTGGAACATTAAATAAACCAGTGGTTTGAGATTGTAAGTGGTTTGTACCAGTATGATCTCTTTTCAATGGAGCATTGGTACGCTTTAAGTCAAAGAATCTAAATCCTTCTCCCCATAACTCCATGCGTCTGTGAATCATAATTTCATCAATTAACGCATCATTAACATTGGTAGATTTAAGTGGAACATCCGATCTACGAATTAAATTTAAAGAATGAAGTGCATTTTGAGCTAATACATCTTCGCTATTACGGGCTCTGGCTTCAGCCTCTATTAACCACATTTCAGACACTCTCATATTTACAATATCTGCTACAGAACTGGATGGATTTTTAACCCAAAATTTAGTACTGGCACCTGCAGCACGAGCATATGTAACACCACCTGCAAAAGTCATATACGAAGGGTAATTATCAGCTGTTGAATTGGTGGTAGCAACTACACCTCTTCTAATATCAGTACTTGGGAATTTGGTATATAAATCCCTATACACTACTTTGGCATGAGTACGAATATGCGAAGAACTAAAGTTTCTTGAAATGTAAGCATGAATGCTATAGAAGTACATAGTTTGATCATCTAAAATAGAACTACCCCACATCCATTCAGAATTATTGATATCATTAAATCCACCTTGATATTGTGATGTAGTCATTAATGAAAAACCAGTTTTTGCATTTGCTGCATGTGTAGCTGCATCTACCCATCTTCCTTGGGTTAAAGCAACACGCGCTCTTAGTCCATTTACAACATTTAAATTTAAATGAGATTTATTAGGTCTGGAATAACCCGTTAATAAAGTAGCAGCATCATCCAAATCAATATTAATTTGAGTATATACTTGCTCTACAGTGTTTCTTGCTTGACCTTCAATTGTTGAAGTTAACAAAATTGGCACTCCTAATTGACTATTAACAGCTCCACGCACATAACGTTTTCCGTACAGTTGCACTAAATTAAAATGTGCCCATCCTCTGTATGCCAACGCTTGGCCTTTAATGGCGTTTTTTTCAGCTGGATCTCCTACCGCATTATCAATTTGTGCAATAATTAAATTAGCATTATTAATAATATTATAGAAATAATAATACGGATAGGAAGCTACAGAGCTGTTTTCATTTCTATGATCTACCCATCTATATGAGCCACTATACCAAGAGGTATTAACAGATGTTGATGCATATACTAGGTCATCACCCAAATGTTCGGACACTAGAAAAACACCTCCTAAACCTCCTTCCCCTTGGGTGGATCTCATTTGAGAGTATAATGTTCTGTGAATTCCATTCAAGGATGCCCAGGCATTTTTAGTAGTTGCAATAGCTTCTGCTGCTCCAACCGAATCGGTTGGTAATGTATCTAAGTAATCATCACTACAAGATTGAAGTGAAAATACAAAGATTATGATTCCTAATTTTTTTAATATATTTTTCATGTCGAGATGATTTTAGAAAGTTAAGTTTAATCCTGTAGAGATAATACGTGCAGGGGTATAGGTGTAATCGGTAGTTCCTGTAAAACTACGTTGTACATCCAAGCCTTGTCTTTTAGTATTTAAGTACAAGTTTTCTCCACTAATGAATATTTTTGCATTAACCAATCCTAAATTTTCCATTAAACTTTTTGGAAGGTTATAAGTTAAGTTCATCGATTTTAAATTAACAAATGTTGAACTTATTAACCAACGATCTGAAGCAGCACCAATATTAGTTGCTTGTCCTGTATCTAAACGAGGAACTGAGGTGATATCACCTGGTTGTTGCCAACGTTTAAAAATATCTGTATGCCACGCCTGACCTGTTGAAGATCCACCGTGCATTAAGTTGGCATAGGTAGAATCATAGGTATAACCACCAACTTGGTAGGTCACTAATACCGTAAATGTAAAATCATTTAATTTAAATGTATTGGTAATACCTCCCATAAAATCTGGAATTGCTGAACCAGCATATTGATACAATGCATTATTAGGATTGGTAGTCATTAACACACCGTCAATAGTACGCTCAGAAGCTCCAGAAGTTTTAGTTTCATCAAATTTATATAATGACAGACCATCAGCAGGGTCAACACCTGTCCAATCCCTTAACCAGTAATCATATAATGATTGACCTGTTCTTAATTTTTTAGTTCCAGAAATAATTTCATCAAAATACTTAGATCCATCACTATTTATTTTATCACCTGGCAATTTGGTAAACTCATTTTTAATTGTTGATACGTTAAAGTTTAGATTCCATTTGAAGTTTTCTTTTTTAACAATATCTGATGATAAACTAAACTCAATACCTTGATTAAACATTGTACCTGCATTTTTAGTTATCGATCCAACACCAGCTGTTAATGGAAGTGGTACATCAAATAATAAATTATCTGAAATTCTACGATAAAATTCAATAGTACCTTCTACTCTATCTTTTATTCCAAATTCTAATGCTACATCAAAACTTTTATTTGATTCCCATGATAAATCGTTGTTAGGTAAGGATTGAAATACAAAACCTGGTTCATTGGCATTATTTCTGCCTAACTGATACAACGCTTGGTTTGCATAAAAACTGATTCCAGAGTCATTCCCTAATTCTCCATAAGACCCTCTTAATTTTAATTGGTTAATCCATTCACTTCCTTTCAAAAAGTCTTCTTGATCAAGTCTCCAAGATGCTCCTACCGACCAAAAATCACCCCAACGTACATCTTTGTAGAACTTAGAAGATCCGTCTTTACGATACGATCCAGAAAGGTAATATTTGCTGTTATAATTATAATCTAAACGGCCAAAATACCCTTCTGTTTTGTATTTATCTTCATAAGAAGTTAAGGAATTGGTTGTCGTAAAGTTAATTAATTCAGAATTACCATCTACAATTAAACCTTGACGGAATCCATCTAAATAACGGTAGGTATAGTCTAAATTTTCATGACCCAATAAAGCAGTAAAATTATTATTACCAAAGGATTTCGTATAGTTTAATAACTGGTTCACATTAACCGATTGAGTTACTGAATTGGTTCTGCCACCTCTACCAGCCGTTGCTCCATCACCTACAAAACGGTTGTCAAAACGTTCGTAATTGTAATTTCTTGAATCAACACTGATATTCGTTGTAAACTTGAAGTCATTCATAAACAAGAATTCAAAATAGGTTTTACCAAAAAGTGTATTAGTTCTTGCTATACGGTCATTCCATAGAGTTTCATAATATGAATTTCTACCATTATATATAGGTCTGGAAGTTTCAATTACTTTATTTCCATCGGCATCAAATATATATTCTCCAGTAATTGGATCATGTTTATTAATAGGATAAATAGGGCCTATTAAACGAGCTGTAAAAAATGGGTTCACAAAAGCGGTTCCTCCACTTTCTGCTTGCTCTGATTTAGTCATAGTACCACCTATATTCAAACCTGTTTTAAACCACTTATTAGCTTGGTTATTGATGTTAACACGGCCTGTAAAACGCTCATAATCAGAACCAATAGCATAACCTTCTTCATTCAAGTACCCCATAGAAACATAGTAATCGGTTTTATCTCCTCCTCCTTGATACATTAAATCATAGTTACTTCTCAGACCTGTTCTGTATAATGCATCCTGCCAATCTAAATCTTCAGGATACATGAGTTTGGCATTTGGGTTTATTTTACCAGTATTGTCAACAATTGCATTTGATGCTACATCGAAAGGATTGTTTCCTAAGATTTGAGAAATATCGGAAAAAGCTAGAGGATTACCTGTAGATCCAGGATACTGATAGGTTTGTAAATTTGAAGCATTTCTTGGCAATAAACCCGAAGCAATATCATTAGCAACTTGAGGTAAAATAGGATTTGCAGTTCTATATTGCAAGTTATTTCTATATGACTCCCACGCCAATGGGTAGTATTCAAATGCATTAACTCGGTCATACTCGTTAATACCAGGATTTGAAATACCAGTAGATATATTTATTGAAGTTTGTGAAAATCCTTTTTTACCTTTTTTAGTGGTAATCATAATAACACCATTAGCAGCTCTATTTCCATAAAGAGCTGTTGAAGCGGCATCTTTTAAAATGGTTACGCTTTCAACATCTCCCATATTTAATGTTGAAATTTCTCCGTAAAATGGAGCTCCATCAACCACATATAATGGGTTTGAAGATGCGTTTACTGATCCAAATCCACGGATACGGATATCTTGACCCGAACCAGGCTGACCACTTCCTGAATTAACAACAACACCAGCAGAGGCTCCTTCTATTACTCGCGAGATATTGGTTACTGGCTTCGTATCCATCATTTCAGATGAAATTTTTGTTGCAGATCCTGTAAAATCTGATTTTTTAGCGGTACCGTAAGCAACAACTATTACTTCCTCTAATTCATTAGCGTCTTCCTGCATAACTGCATTTAGCATAGTGCTGTTACCTACAGTAAGACTCATTGTTTTCATCCCAACAAAAGAAAAAGTCAATACATCTCCAACTTTTGCGGGAATTTGGTATTGACCATCAAAATTGGTTTGCGTACCTTTTGAAGTGCCTTTAATTACAACACTTACACCGGGTAACGGTCCGCTTGCATCGGAGACGATACCTGAAATTGTTTTTTCCTGTGCAAATGATATTTGCGCCATTAACGCCAATAGAAGCGTCAAAATTCCATTAAACTTAGTTTTCATTGTTTAGTTATTTGAGTTAATTATTTCAAAAAATCTTAAAACCATTTTTTCAATATAAATGTCCGTTTTATAGTTTTAATTAATTTTAACGGCAAGTATATTAAAAATAATGATATCTTTTAGATGTTTATTTGAAGATGTTAAAATTTCATTAAAGTTGCGTTATCTTTTTTATTTATTTTATTTCCTAAATCATTTAATTACAAATAATTAGACACAATAATAATTCCTTATAAAATTTTGTTGTATTTGAAATTACTTTCAAAATTAATGAATAACTCATTTTTAATATGAATCCAGTTATTGTTAGTTAATATTTCGGCCTTTTATTATTATTTTTCATTTATTCATTTAATTTTAATCAATTTTTATTTGATTTTTTTATCTTTAGCGGCATAACTAATTTAATAGCAATGAATAAATTTATTATTTTCTTTTTCTTATCTCTATCCTTTGTTGCCAACTCACAAACCAATCAAATAAACTTATCTTATTATCTCCCTGATGATGTTACATATAATAGCGATATTCCAACGCCAAAAAGCATTATTGGCCACGAAGTGGGAGAATGGCATGTGACCCATGATAAATTAGTGAATTATATGCAGGTTTTGGCAAAGAGCAGTGACAGAATCACCATTGAAAATAGGGGAACTACAGTTGAAGGAAGGCCTTTAATTCTTCTTACCATTACTTCACCAAACAACCATAAAAATTTAGAAAACATCAGATTGAAGCATCTTAGTTTAACTGAAGCAAACGCATCTGGTTTGGACTTGTCGTCGATGCCGCTTGTGGTAAACCAAGGTTTTTCCATTCATGGAAACGAACCTAGTGGTAGTAATGCTGCACTTGCCGTTGCTTATTATTTAGCCGCAGCAAAAGGCCCAAAAATTGATGAATTGCTAAACAATACCATTATACTTTTCGATCCGTCTTTCAATCCTGATGGATTGCAACGATTTTCCTCTTGGGTAAATATGCATAAAAGCCAAAATATAAATCCCGATCCAAACGACAGGGAATTTACGGAAGTTTGGCCAGGAGCAAGAACAAATCACTATTGGTTTGATATGAATCGCGATTGGCTTCCCTCTCAATTACCTGAAAGTAAAGTTAGAATTAAAACATATCATCAGTGGTATCCTAATATTCTTACAGATCATCATGAAATGGGCACCAATTCCACTTTTTTCTTTCAACCTGGAGTTCCGTCAAGATCACACCCTTTAACACCTAAGAAAAACCAAAAATTAACCGAAGAAATTGCGCAATTTCACGCCAAAGCTTTAGATAAAATTGGAAGTTTCTATTTTGCTGAAGAAAATTTTGATGATTTTTATTTTGGAAAAGGTTCCACTTTTCCAGATATTCAAGGCAGTATAGGAATTCTTTTTGAGCAAGCATCATCCCGCGGCCATGCGCAAGAAAGCGATAACGGATTACTCACTTTTCCTTTTACCATAAGAAACCAATTTGTAACGGCATTATCTACCTTGGAAGCAGGTGTTAAATTGAGAGAACAATTGCTTAATTTCCAACGAGAATTTTTCCAAGATGCCAGAAAGGAAGCAAAAGCAACAGCCATTGTTTTTGGCGACGAGAAAGATGCGGTCAAGGCCTATCATTTAGCCGAAATTCTTCAACAACACCAAATTAAAATTCACGAAATCAAAAATGATTTTACTCAAAATGGTAAAAATTATAAAAAAGGATACAGTTATATGCTGCCAAAAAATCAAAAGCAATCTCGTTTAATTGAAGCTATTTTTGAAAAGAGAACATCTTTTCAGGATAGTTTATTTTATGATATTTCCGCTTGGTCGTTTCCGCTGGCTTTTAATTTAGATTATAATGAGAATGCACCACTTTCTCAAATGGGAACAGAAATTTCAGTGTTAAAACCTCGCGTTATTCCGGTTATTGCAATTTCCAATTATGCCTATTTAATGGAATGGCACGAATATTATTCCCCAAAAGCCTTAAATCAAATTTTAGAAGCTGGAATTATAGCGAAAGTTTCGCTCAAACAGTTTTCTATGGATGGCGTTGATTTCGATTATGGAACCATACTCATTCCCGTTCAAAATCAAAAATTGCCAGCCCAGGAATTGTCACAATTGCTTCATAAAGTTGCGCAAGAATCAAATATTACGATAACGCCAGTTTCAACAGGTTTGGCAAAAGGAATTGATTTAGGCAGCAGTAATTTTAAAACCATTAAAAAACCAAAAGTAGCTTTGCTTGTTGGTGACGGAATTACCTCTTTAGACGCCGGCGAAATTTGGCATTTGTTCGACCAACGTTACGCCATGTTAATTACCAAACTGGACCTTCAAGGATTTGGCCGTAAAAATTTAAGCAGTTATACCCACATTATTTTGCCAAAAAGCCGAGACAATGCCTTAGATAAAAATAATACTGAAAAAATTAAAACTTGGATAAAAAACGGCGGTATTTTAATTGGCTATAACAATGCGGCAAACTGGGCCAATGCTAACGAAATAATCAAACTTGCCATTGAGGAAAAAAAGGACACTGCCAGAAATATTTCCTTTGAAAACCGTATGGATTATCGTGGCGCAAAAGAAATTGGTGGTGCTATTTTTGAAGCAAAATTAGACAGATCACATCCTGTTAATTTTGGCTATAAAAACAACACGCTTCCATTATTTAAAAGCTCTACATTATTTTTAAAGGCAGATGAGCAAAGTTATAATAATCCTATTCTTTTTTCAGAAAAACCTTTGCTAAGCGGTTATATTTCTAAAGACAATTTAAAAAAATTGGAGAACACCAGTGCTTTTAAAGCCGCTAATTTTGGGAGCGGTAAGGTTTTGTTATTTTCTGAAAACACAAACTTACGGGCATTTTGGTTTGGCACTAACAAATTATTAATGAATGCTGTTTTCTTTGGTGAATTTATGTAATTTAGAATAAAGCAAATAGTGCTAATCGTTTTAAAGCAGAGAACCATCATAATAGATGGCTCTCTGCTTTTTATACGGTTTATGAAAATGAGTTTATTTTAATCAAAATTTAGCGGACCAAAATAATTCATTTGCCTCATAATCCAGTTTTTTCTGTTTTCAATATAACCCGAAGAGCGGGTTGCTCTATATTTTATTGGATTTGGTAAAATAGCGGCTATGGAAGCTGCTTCATATTTGGAAAGATTGGCCGCAGGTTTTCTAAACCAATGTTGCGCCGCCGCTTCTGCGCCGTAAATTCCTTTTCCCATTTCAATGCTGTTTAAATACACTTCTAAAATGCGTTCTTTACCCCAAAAAACTTCAATTAAAAAAGTAAAATAAACCTCAAAACCTTTACGAACATAACTTCTTTGAGGCCAAAGAAATACGTTTTTTGCCGTTTGTTGCGATATGGTGCTTCCGCCTTTTATGCGTTTTCTTTTCTTGTTTTTTTCAAATGCTTTTTCAATGGCTTCAAAATCAAAACCAGAATGTTCCATAAATTTTTGGTCTTCACTCACAATAACGGCTTTACCCAAATTTGGGGAAATTTTTTTCAAAGAAACCCAATCGTGCTCAAATGGCGCTTTTTCGCCTTTTGACCATTGCTCCATATTTCGAATAATCATCAAAGGCGTAAACGGAACCGGAACCCAACGAAAAATAATCACAGAAAAAACTGAAAGAGCCATAAAAAAAATGATGGCTTTAAAAATCCATTTAAAAAGTTTTTTAAAAAATCCCTTCATGCTTAATCTTCTAGTTGATAGTCAATGGTGGAAACCACCCTTACAATTTTAATATGAGACGTATTTGGATCCAAATCAGTTATAGAAAACTGTCCTTGATTTGCACTTTTAATTTTACTGACTTTGGAATTGGAATCCAAGGCGAATTTTTCAGCCACTTCTCTGGCATTTTTGGTTGCTTCTTCAATCATTTCAGGTTTTAAATTATTTAATCCAGAAAAACTATACTGAATGGGTTGCCAAGTATTTTTTGAACTGATTAAAATGCCTTTTGAAATAAGTTCCAAAGAATTTGTTAGCGCTTTTTGTAACTTTTCAATATCGCTGGTTCTCACCGTAAAATCTGAACTTGCAATATACCTAAATTCCCTATTTTGATTATCGCCACCATATAAAACAGCTTTTGAATCGTTAATGTTTGTGGTGCCACTAATCAATTCTTTTTCAGTAAAACCTTCCTTCAAAAAAAAGTTTTTGATCTCTTTATTTTGGTTTTCTATGTCGTTTTTTAACACATTTAAATCGTTTGAGGCCACTGTAATGCTAATTGGCCAAACCGCCAAATCGGCATTCACCTGTTTTTCTGAAAGGCCTTTAACCTGAACAGAACGTAACGTTCAAATGCTTTTCCGTTTTTGTACGTATTCCCAATAAAATAACCCGCAGCCACTATTGAAATGGCAATGACAATTGTTTGAATCCATCCACTTTTTTCCATTTTCTAAATTTTTAAAAATGCCAGTTGCTATTATGAAACAACTTTATACAAAAGTATGGCTTTTTTGAATGTATTATATTTTTTGTTTTTAGCAATTTTTAAACAATTCAGAAGACAAAATATAAAAAGAAATAATTGCTATAAAGAAGAATGTAATCTCTCACAACCAATTCTTCGGTTTTTATTTCAACAATTTTTTCATCTCTAACCACTTTACAATTGGGCTTCATAAAAGTTTTTAATTTTTCCAAGGCATTTCTGCTTCTCGAATCCTGATGCAAAGAAATTGCAGAAATAAGTACAATGGCACAAGCCAAAAAAGTGCCGTCTCCACTATTTCCGCTTATAAAATAGATGCAAGAAGTCACCAAAAGTAACATACCCATGGATTCCTTCACCAAACTTATGAAGGCATTTAAAAATGGATTTTCCTTTTTATATTCCAGTTTGTTTGCGTCATATTTCTCTTTCGAAATAAGCACTTCTTTTTGGGTCAATCCTTTTATGTTGAAGTTGGTTACAGACATGGACGAAAATAATTTTAACGAAGTTATGATCGTTATAACCGCTTAAAATTTTAGTAAAACAGTAATTTAAATGTGGCGGATACCAATCAAAAGTACAAAATACCAAAACGCGATTTGATGATAATTAGTAGAGATGACAATTAAATTGGAAGAATATTTTGAGGTATGTTAAATTACTTTTTTAAAAGCAATTCTGTTTTTTCAATGCCGTTTTTAAAATGAAGTTTTTCATTTGGAATAAATCCTTTCAAAATTAAAATAAAGCCAAAAACCATCAACATAATGCCCATTGCCCGTTTTACTTTGTAGGTTAACGCCGGCGTTAATTTCTTAATCAATTGTTTGGCCAGTAAAATTTTGCCAATATCGGTAATAAAATAGCTGGCAATTATTAGGGCGAAGTAGTTAAATATTTTTGCGGGATTCATTTGAAGGTTAGAGCCTACAACAACAATCAGTCCCAGCCAAAAAGCCAAAACCCCAACATTTATAAAATTGAGAAAAAAACCTTTTAAAAACAGTTTTTTATAATTTGTTTTTTCAGGAAGCACCAAGGTTTCATCCTGAATGATTCTTTTTTGACTTTTATCCAAATAAGTGACTAGGCCATAAACTAATAAAATTAAACCACCAATCCAAAATAATCGCGGATCGTCTTTAATTTCTTCCAAAAGGCTTTTGCTGCCGTAATAGGCAATAAAAATAAAAATAATATCGCCTAAAACTACGCCCAAATCAAATGACAATGCGGCTCGCGCGCCTTTAATTATGCTGGTTTGTATTAACATAAAAAACACGGGACCAATCATAAAGGACAGAAAAAATCCGATAAGTATCGCTTCTTTAAGTTCGAAAAAGGTCATAAATTTGGTTTACTAAAACGTGAAAATACTATAATTTATTAAACATTATCGTAATCGATGGTGATTTTTTGTGTGATTGGATGCGCTTGACAGGTTAAAATGAATCCGTCTTTGATTTCGGCCTCGCTTAAAATGGAATTTTTTTCCATCACTGCTTTTCCATCGGTTACTTTCGCCAAACAGCTGCTGCAAATTCCACCTTGGCAAGAATATGGCGCATCCAAACCTTCTTTTAAAGCGGCGGTTAAAATGGTTAATTTTGAATCCATTTCGAAGGTAGTCTCCTCATCGTCAACCACAACGGTAATTTCACAAGTTCCTTCAAAGGCAATGTGTATTTCATTTTCAGGAATAACAGGAGGCGTAAATAGTTCAAAATGAATGTTGTTTTCATCCAATCCATTTTCTTTCAGGGTTTCTTTTAAGTTGTTTATCATCATTTCGGGGCCACATAAAAATGCGGCGTCAAAAGAAATATCTTTGAACTTATTTTTAATGATAAAGTTGAGATTTCCTTTGTCAATTCGTCCGAATAAAGCGCCATCTTTCTGCGCTCTGCTAAATAAATATTGCACTTTAAATTGCGTTGGATACGCATTTTGCAATTGATTTATTTCAGCATAAAAAATAGTGTCAGCCTCAGTTTTATTGCCATAAATAAGCGTAAAAGTGCTGTTTGGCTCTTCGGTCAATACGCCTTTTATCATCGCCATTATTGGGGTAATTCCGCTTCCCGCGGCAACGCCAAGATATTTTTTTAAATGCGTTGGAGATGTTTCCAAAATAAATTTCCCCAAGGGTTTAGAAACCTCCAAAACGTCGCCTTCTTTTAAAATGGTGGTGGCAAAAACAGAAAAT
>JAAFHC010000091.1 GCA_010906935.1 Gelidibacter sp. | reverse complement strand
CAAAAAAAGCGTAAAAAAGCGTAAAAAGTCGTAAAGCTCATGAAGTGAGATTTAAATTTGTTCTTGAAACATGATAAAATTTCTGATTTTTGTTGAAAATGAAGTGTTTAAAAGGGAAGTTCAAAACAGGTTCAAAATTAATCTATTTATGAGCAATTAACTACACAATTTAAACATGAAACTTGAAACCCAAAACCAACAACCATTCTTGCGTGAAAATGTTGGTTTATTGAACAAATAAAAAAAGATAAAAATATCCTATAACCTGACTTAAATCATCTTTTTATATTGAATCGTGTTGTTATTTTGTAACAATTATTACAGATACATTAATTCAATCTAAAGAGCATGAAAATTAAGAATTTATTACTTATTATTTTAACATTAGTAGCAGTACAAAGTTTTGCCCAGCTAACAATTAGTGGTGAATTAAGACCACGTGCAGAATACAGAAATGGATACAAAACACTAACAGCAGACGGGGCAGACGCCGCTTTGTTTGTTTCGCAACGCACACGTTTAAATACCCAATTTATCTCGGAAGATTACACTTTGAAGATTACACTTTTTTTATTAGTTTTCAAGATGTTAGGGTTTGGGGAGATGTTGCACAACTAAACACTTCTGATAAAAATGGAATAGCCATTCACGAAGCTTGGGGAAAGGTAAAATTTAGTCCTAATTTCGCTGTAAAATTAGGTCGCCAAGAAATAATTTATGATGTTCATAGAATTTTTGGAAACGTTGGTTGGGCACAACAGGCACGTAGCCATGATGCCGCAATTTTTGAATTCGGAAATAAAAACTACAAATTAGATTTAGGGATTGCATACAATCAAGATGCCGAAAACTTATTTGGAAATACCTACACAACAACCGGAAATTATAAAGCAATGCAATATGCTTGGTTTCATAAAGACTGGAATAAATTTAATGCAAGCTTTTTGTTTTTAAACAATGGTTTACAAAACGTTGTTGAAGAAGAAATTAGGTATAGCCAAACTTTTGGTTCGCATTTAAAATATAGCGCCAGTGATGCTTTAGATTTAAGTGCAAACGCCTATTTGCAATCTGGTAAAGATGTTGCTGATAATGATTTAAGTGCTTATTTAATAGGCTTAGATTTAGGATATAAAGCTTCAGCAAAATTGAGCTTAGGTCTTGGTTTTGAAATTCAATCTGGTAATGACAATGCTTTAATTGGCAATAAAAACAAGGCTTTCACTCCTTTTTACGGAACAAATCATAAATTCAATGGTTTTATGGATTATTTTTACGTGGGAAACCACGCAAATAATGTTGGCTTAGTTGATATTTATGCTAAAGTTGGGACAAAACTTGGCAATAAATCGAGTTTAACTGCTACTGTGCATAATTTTTTGGCCCAAGCTGAAATTGCACCAGATGTAGACAAACAACTTGGAACTGAAATTGACGTTGTTTATTCGCATAAATTTAATGGAGATGTTACCATAGAAGCAGGGTATTCTCAAATGTTTGCTTCTGAAGGATTAGAAGTTGTGAAAAACAATTTTGACGGCAATGTCAATAACTGGGCTTGGTTAATGGTCACTATTAAACCAACCTTATTTAACTCAAAATGAAACGAGCATAATAAATTTTGATACACAAGGGAATGATTATTGGCGAACCTGCCTGCCGGCAGGCAGGCTGCAGCTGTTACCGCTAAAAAATAAAAATTAAACAGATGAAATCACTAAACAAGGCTTTATGAGTTTTTTTAAAAAATTAATACCACCACCTGAATGGCGATTGCCCGTAATAATTTTATTGGGCGCCTTGACCGGACTTACATTGTATGCGCTTATTGAATCTAAGGCAGTATCCTATTTATCAGATGATCCAAAAACTTGTGCCAATTGCCATGTAATGACACCTCAATACACCACTTGGCAAAATAGTTCACATAGAGAATGGGCTACTTGTAACGATTGTCATGTACCACAAGATAATTTTTTCAAAAAATACGCATTCAAAGCCAAAGATGGTTTGTACCATGCATCGGTTTTCACAACACGTGGTGAGCCTGAAGTAATTAGAATGAAGGAAGCTGGCGTTGAAGTTGTTCAAAGCAATTGCATTAGATGTCATGAAGACCAAGTAACCGACGCAAGATTAAGCGGATTTGTTGAAAATCATTTTGAAAACAGAACCGACAGAAAATGTTGGACTTGTCATCAAGAAGTTCCACACGGAAGCGTTCACAGTTTATCTTCAGTAAAATATTATGGAAAAATACCAGAAGAACATCAAGAAACAATACCAGCGTGGTTAAGCAAACAGTTAAATGATTCAATAAAATAAAACAATAAAACAATGAGTAATATAAGAAAACCTTGGAAAAATTGGGTGCTATTTATAGCATCTTTGGTAGTAGTGTTTTTGTTAGGACTATTAGTTTCTTCAATAACAACACGTAAAATGGAGGCAAAATTTGCATATACTCCACTTGCAAAAATTAATAAATTGGAACCGAGAAATGAAGTTTGGGGAGAAAATTTCCCTCGTGAATTTGAATCGTATTACAGAACAGCAGACACTACTTTTAGTTCAAAATATAATAGTTCAGCTAAAGTGGATATGTTAAAAAAATACCCTGAATATGTGGTTTTATGGGCTGGTTATGGCTTTTCAAAAGACTATAATGCAGGTAGAGGACACGTACATGCAATAGATGATTTAACAAATACACTTAGAACAGGAGGGCCTACAGGACCAGATGATGGGCCAATGCCTTCTACATGCTGGACTTGTAAATCTCCAGATGTGCCACGTTTAATTAATGAAATTGGGGTTGATGATTACTATAAAGGAAAATGGGCAAGTAAAGGGGAACAAATTGTAAATCCAATTGGATGTGCCAACTGTCACGATGAAAAATCAATGAACTTGGTGATCACACAACCTGCTTTAATTGAGGCTTTTCAGCGTCAGGGTAAAGACATAACCAAATCTAGCCACAATGAAATGCGTTCTTTGGTTTGTGCACAATGTCATGTGGAATATTATTTTAAATCTGATATTGAAGGAAAAGAAGGAATTCCTTATTTGGTTTTGCCTTGGGATGAAGGATCTACAATAGAAGATATGGAGAAATATTACGATAAAGTGAAACATGTAGATTGGGTACATTCTTTATCTAAGGCGCCAATGTTAAAATCGCAACATCCAGATTACGAAATTTACAAAATGGGAATTCATGCTAAAAGAGGTGTTTCTTGTGCAGATTGCCATATGCCATACAAAACAGAAGGCGGACAAAAATTTACCGATCACCATATTCAATCACCTTTGAATAACGTTGCTAATTCTTGTCAGGTTTGTCACAGAGAAGAAAAAGAGGAGTTAATTAAAAACGTATTCGATAACCAGGATAAAATTGCTATGAACAGAATAGAATTAGAAAAACTGTTGGTTAGAGCGCACGTTGAAGCTAAAAAATGTTGGGATTTAGGTGCTACCGAAGCTCAAATGGCAGATATTTTGCAAGGTATTCGTTTAGGACAATGGCGATGGGATTTTGTAGCATCATCTCACGGTGGTTCTTTCCACGCCCCTGTTGAAATGGGTAGAGTACTTGGAAAAGGTATTATTGTTACTCAAGAAACTAGAATTAAATTAGCAAAATTGTTAATGGAACTTGGTTTTAAAGGAGATGTTCCATACCCTGCAATAAAAACTAAAGAAGAAGCTCAAAAGTTTATTGGCTTGGATATGGAAAAATTAAAAGCAGAAAAAGCGACATTCAAAAAAGAGTTGTTGCCAAAATGGGAAGCGGCAGCAAAAGAAAGAGAAGCGAAATATTAAAAGTAGCAATGAGTAGTTAGTTTTGAGCGCTTTTTAAAAATTATCTCAATGCTTACAATTGATAGCAAAAATAAAATTATATTTAAACTCTTATGAGTGAAAATCATTTAAATATTCAACGTAATCTTTGGGAAAATCCATGGGGTTACGTTGAATCTTTTTTTATCGGGTTTGGTTTAATTGTTACAGGATTTTTTTTAGAAGTATTTATTGCGTCTGATAGTGTATTTACATTGTCATATCCATATAATGTATTCTTTTTAGTTGGGTATGTTTTGCTGCTGTTTGTGTTATATAAATGGTTTTCAACAACCCAATTGATAAGATGGCTCACCAAAGTTCCAGCCTCAATTTCAAGCATTGCTTTAGTTACTTTAATGGTGATGATTATGGGAATTATTCCTCAAGTTACTTCCCAAAATAACATTATTAATAATTTAGGCTTAAATCACATTACAAGCAATTGGGCATTTTTATTAATTCTATTCCAATTTTTAACTTGTTTAGGTTTAATATCAATCAAAAGAATTTTACAATTTAAATGGTCTAACTTTGGGTTTATTTTAAATCACGTTGGTTTATTTTTAGCATTAATTTCAGGTATTTTAGGTACAGGAGATTTGCAACGTTTATCAATAAATGTGTATGAAAATAAACCAAGCTGGATAGCGACGGATGCGCAAAAAAATGAAATTGAATTGCCCTTCGCTATTTATTTAAAGGACTTTTTAATTGATGAATACAATCCAAAACTTGCACTAATTGAAAATAGTACGGGCAGTATTGCCGATAATAAAGGAAATAACCTTTATTTAGTTGAAAAAGGAGAAACCTACGTTTTCAATAATTTTGAAGTTACAATTGACCAGTTTTTTAAATCATCAGGCAGAATAGGTGACAGATACGAACCTGTTAACGACATAGGGTCACCTCCTTCAGCATATATTAAAGTTAAAAATATTAAAAACGACTCAATAGCTAGTGGCTGGATTAGTAGTGGCAGTTTTATGTATCCTTATGAGTCATTTAAAATAAATGAGAAATTTTCATTGGTAATGACCATTCCTGAAGTGAAGAAATTTAGCTCAGATATAGATATTTTAACCCAAGAAGGCGAACGAATTAGCACCGTTTTAGAAGTGAACAAACCTTTTAGTTTTGGAGGTTATAAAATTTACCAACTTAGTTATGATGATAAAATGGGAAAATGGTCAGACCTTTCTGTGCTGGAACTGGTTAGAGATCCTTGGCTGCCATTTGTTTATATTGGAATTTTTATGATGATTGCAGGGGCATTTTATATGTTTTGGATGGGAAATAAAATGAACTAGTTTAAACTTTTTTGATTGAAGCGAAAAATAGGAATTTTTTGCTCAATTGAAGGCTTTTTTTAACTGCATAGCATCGCTACGGAGNNTTAACTGCATAGCATCGCTACGGAGTTCAAAAAAGACAAAAAGTGAGTGAAAAATAACATTTTGTAGCCAATTGAAAAAAGTTTAAACCAGTTCTATAACTAAAAATCAATAAAAATGACTTGGATAGATTTTCCTTTATATAGTTCAATCATCGTAATCTTATGGATGATCGGATTGCTATTTTTGTTGATTTCTTACAAAAAAGAAGCAGTATTAAAATTTGCAATCATATTATTTATAGCAGGTTGTGCTGTACTAATTTTATTTATTATTAAACTCTGGATAGCGTTAAACCGTCCGCCAATGCGAACTTTAGGTGAAACACGTTTATGGTATGCCGCATTTTTACCATTGGTTGGTTTTGTAACTTACATTCGTTGGAAATACAAATGGTTTTTAGCCTATAGTATAGGTATGGCAGGAATGTTTTTGGCCATTAACTATATGAACCCAGAAACCTATTCAAAAACACTTATGCCGGCATTGCAAAGTCCGTGGTTTATTCCTCATGTGTTGGTTTACTTGTTTGCTTATGCCGTGTTGGCGGCTTCCAGCATTGTTGCTATAAAAGGTTGGTGGGATAGTTATAAAGGTAATTTTAATATTGAAACCTTAAAATTAGCAGATAATTTAGTCTACATCGGTTTTTCTTTTTTAACCCTTGGATTGCTTTTTGGAGCACTTTGGGCAAAAGAAGCGTGGGGACATTATTGGACTTGGGATCCTAAAGAAGTTTGGGCATTTTTAACTTGGATGGGCTATTTAATTTACATCCATTACCGACATTTTCATCCGAACAATTCAAAACAGGCAATTTCTATTTTGGCAATTGCCTTTGTTGTGTTGCTAATATGTTGGTTTGGCGTAAACTATTTGCCGGTTGCAAATACAAGCATTCATACCTACACGCAATACTAAAAAATGTGGGTAATTTTACCAATGAAGAATGCTAAAAAATTAATACCCCAATTTTTTTCTAACTCTTTTAAGCACTTCAAAAGCAACTTTTCGCGCTTTTTCGGCACCAACAGCCAAAGCTTCGTCAATTTCTTTTAAATTATTCATATAATAATTGTAGCGTTCTCTTTCAACAGCATATTTTGCAACCAACAATTCATAAAAAGCTTGTTTTGCCGTTCCGTAGCCATAGTTTCCGCCTTCATAATTTGACCTCATTTCAGTGATTTGCGCTGGTGAAGCAATTAATTTATACAAGGCAAATAAATTACAGGTATCTGCATTTTTAGGCTCTTCAAGCGGCGTGGAATCGGTTTGGATTTTCATGATTTGTTTGCGTAATTCCTTATCCGACAAAAATAAATTGATAATATTTCCGCTTGATTTACTCATTTTTCCGCCATCTGTTCCCGGAACATACATGGTGCCTTCCTGTATTTTAGCTTCCGGCGGAACCAAAGTATCGCCCATTTGATGGTTAAATCTGTTGGCAACATCACGTGTCATTTCCAAATGTTGCAATTGGTCTTTTCCAACGGGAACAATTTCTGCATCATACAATAAAATATCGGCAGCCATCAGCATTGGATAAGTAAACAATCCTGCATTTACATCTTCCAGCCTGTCGGCTTTATCTTTAAAACCATGCGCCAATGTTAAACGTTGGTAAGGAAAAAAGCAACTTAAATACCAAGAAAGTTCAGTGACTTCAGGAATATCGCTTTGGCGATAGAAAACGGTTCTATTTACATCCAAACCAAAAGCTAGCCAAGTTGCGGCGGTGCTATAAGTGTTTTGACGCAATTCATCCCCGTTTTTTATTTGGGTTAACGAGTGTAAATCGGCTATAAATAAAAACGAATCGTTCTTTGGATCGTTCGCCATATGAATTGCAGGGATAATAGCACCCAATAAATTTCCTAAATGTGGTGTTCCCGTGCTTTGAAGGCCTGTTAAAATTCTTGACATTATTTCAAATTTAAGGAGCAAAAATACATATTTCAAAAAGAAAAATAAGAATAGAATTAAAAATTACTATTTTTGAAGCTTATGAACCGAGCATTCCATATTTTGATTTTTATAAGAATGATTAATGGCGAACAGCATATGTTACAACTAATTAATAGAATGTGAACATATGAAAATTTTCAGATACTTTTTTATTCTTGTTTGGCGAATCTGGTTTTATTGTTGGTTATTATTAACCATAATTCCGGTATTCCCGGTGTTATTGGTAGTGACTTCTTCTGAAAAAATGTATCCTGCCTTTTATAAAATTGCAAGGGCCTGGGCCAAAACCCTTATTTTTGTGATGGGCTTTAAAGTAGATGTAATAGAAGAACAAGTTTTAAAAAAGGAAAAAAGTTTTATGTTTTGCCCCAATCATACCTCAATGATTGATGTTTTTGTGATGTTGGCAATTACCAAAAATCCGTTTGTTTTTGTAGGAAAAATCGAATTAACCAAAATACCGATTTTCGGCTTTTTTTATAAGAGAACCTGTATTATTGTAGACAGAAGTGATTCAAAAAGCAGAAATTCCGTTTTTGATAAAGCCAGAATAAGATTGGATGACGGCCTCGATATTTGTATTTTTCCGGAAGGATTGGTGCCTGCTGATGAAAGCGTGGTGCTGAGCGATTTTAAAAATGGCGCTTTTCGCTTGGCCATTGAATATCAGATTCCCATTGTTCCCATTACGATGTACGATTGCAAAAAATTGTTTTCCTATACTTTTTTTAGCGGAAGTCCGGGGAAATTGCGTGTAAAAGTGCATTCAGTTATTGAAACAAAAGGATTGACCATAAAAGAAGGTAATTTATTAAAAAAGCAAACTTTTGAGGTTATTTATAATGAGTTGGTTAATGATGAAAAACAAAGGAAAATAAGCACTTAAATTGCTTATTTTACGTTAAATTTAAAAGGAAAAAATGAAAACAACCTTTTACGAACCCAAAGAGGAAAAATTCAATGTTATTTCACATGCCATTGGCTTGGTTTTAAGCATTGTGGCATTGGTATTATTGGTTACCTATTCAAGTTTAAACGGCAGCAGTTGGCACATTGTAAGTTTTAGTATTTATGGCGCAAGTTTAATTTTACTATACTCGGCATCCACTTTTTATCATTATGCTGAAAACCCAAAACTTCGTCACCGGTTGAATGTCTTTGACCACTCGGCAATTTATGTTTTAATAGCGGGAACTTACACGCCATTTACGTTGGTTGTTTTAAATGGCTGGGTTGGGTGGACCATTTTCGGAGTTTCCTGGGGATTGGCACTCTTGGGCATTGTATTAAAACTTTTTTTTACCGGGAAATATGATAAAATCTCCACTTTTGCCTATGTTTTAATGGGATGGCTAATTATTTTTGCAATGAAACCTTTAATTATGAACTTTTCTTTTGAGGGTTTGATGTGGTTGTTAAGCGGAGGAATTTTTTATACAATTGGCGCTATTTTGTACAGCATAAAGAAGATTAAATACAACCACGCCATCTTCCATATTTTTGTGTTGTTGGGAAGTTTTTCCCATTTTGTAGCCGTATTTTTTTATGTTTTACCCATCAAAAAATAAAAACACCAAATAAATATCTTTTTTATAATGCTGAATCATTTATAGGAATTTGGAATAAAAAAAACATTTAAAATGAGTAAAAATCCACAATACCAAATAAAAATAAATTTACGAATAATTACGTTTCTAAATAAAAAAAATAAAAAAAACCTTACTTTTTGAACATGTAGGCAAAAGTTGTATCTTGCATACAAATTTAACCAAAGTCAACCCATTAAACATGCTACAAATTTTACTAGTTGATGACGAAAATGATGCTTTAGAAGCATTAGAGTGGAAATTAAACAACTACATTGAAAACGTTGTTGTTAAAACTTGCAATTCACCAATTAAGGCAATAGAAATCATTAATAATGAAAAGCCTGATGTGGTGTTTTTAGACATACAAATGCCAGAGATGGATGGCTTTACGATGATTGAAAAATTGCAAAATAAAGATTTTAACCTTATTTTCACAACTGCCCATGATGAATTTGCCCTAAAAGCAATTAAAGTTTCGGCAATAGATTATTTATTAAAACCTGTTGACAAGGATGAGTTATTGGCAGCAATGGATAAAATTAAAAAATCAAAAAAGGGGGATTTATTGGAAAACAAATTGCAACTGTTGTTGAACAATATCAATGACAATAATGATAAAATTAATATTTCCGCTGATGGAAAGGTGTACTTATTAGACAAAGATGATGTTGTCATGTTGAAATCCGATAAAAGTTACACCACTATTTATTTAAAGTCGGAGCAACAAATTTTAGTGTCGAAAACACTTAAAGAAGTGGAGAAAAAATTCTTGTTCCCTGAATTTTTTAGGGTTCACAATTCATATTTGGTAAATTTAAATCACGTTAAAGAATACTTAAAAGGTTTGGGCGGAGAATTGATAATGACCAACGGTTTAACTGCGAGCATAAGCAGAAACAGAAAAATTGAATTGTTTAAAAGATTATACCTAGATAGCTAATGCTTTTAGATTTTAATTCTGAAATATTTTCTTGGATAAGAGGAGGTTTATTCGTCTTATTTCTTTACCACTTTTTAATTTTCTTTCAAAACAGAAATAAACTTTATCTGTATTACAGTTTATTTTTATTAGCATTAACTATTTACTTGACACAACATGTTGTTTCTGATGACATTAAACCAATTTATGCCTATTTAAATTTTTCAATCCAGTTTTTGGCCTATGCCGCTTATGTGGCTTTTGCCAGAGACTTGTTGGATACAAGAACGCATTTAATAAAATGGGACAAGTATTTTGAACTTGAAATAAAAGTATTGGTGTTGTTGGCGCCTATTTTTATGCTCATTCAATTCTTTTTGGGCTACGAATTTCAAGTGAAAGCCTTTACGGCAATAATACCGGCTTTAACAATATTTACCTTTGTTTCATATTATATTATACTCACCAGAATCAACGATAATTTCTCCTTATATTTTGTAATTGGATCTTTAATTTATGTTGTTTTGGCCAATATAAGTTTTTTGGAGGCTTTTGTAGGCAGAGAATTTTTTATAAGCAAAGGTGTTGAGCCTATGTTTTTTGTTTATTTGGGCGCTTTGCTGCAAAGTATCATGTTTTCAGTTCTTCTTGGATTAATTATTAAAAGAATTGAGCAAAAAAGTAAAAATGCAGAGGTTAAATTGGCCGTAAAATTGAAGGAAATGGAGGAACTTAAAATGACCGCACTGCAAAGTCAGATGAATCCTCATTTTTTGTTTAATTCCTTAAATTCAATCAACAATTTCGTATTAAAAAATGACATTGAAAAAGCGTCAGATTATATCACGAAGTTTTCTAAGCTTATTCGTGTTATTTTAAATAGTTCCTCCAGCCCAACTTCATCACTTACTGAAGAATTGGCTGTTTTGGCCTTATATGTAAAACTCGAACAGATGCGTGTAAATGGTGGTTTTGATTATATTGTGAGCGTGGATGAAAATCTAAAATTGGATCATATCAAAGTGCCTACCTTATTTTTACAGCCTTTTATTGAAAATGCCATTTGGCACGGAATCATGAAAAAGGATGGTGAAAAGGAGATTGAATTAAGCATAAAAGAAGTTCAGGGCAATGTATTGTGCATTATTCGCGATAACGGAATCGGAATTAATAAATCCAGAGAGCTTGATCAAATAACGCAAAAGAAAAGATTTTTTGGCACCGAAACAACAGAAAACCGGATTAGGGTATTACACCAAAATAAAAGCGTAACTATTGAAACCAAAGATATTTCTGTAGGCACAAAAACAGGCACTGAAGTCTCCATAAGCTTTCCTTCAGCTTAAGGTGAAATCTGTTTTTTAAATTTATTGATCATATGTGTCAATTTTAAAATGAATATGTTGTTAAAAGGTATCACATATTTGAAATAAAATGAATGGATTTTTTGAATTATTAAAACAGTTGATTGCCAACATACTACCTGTTTTTTAATAAAAACAAACAATTTAAAGGCCTTTGAATATCCGTTTGTTGCCAAAAACTTACCATTTATATATTTTTTATGCATATTTGCAAAGTTTTGTAAAAAGTAATGAGTATCAATAGTATCTTTGATTTGTATTAATGTCAAGAGGGGTTTTGGCACTTTACACTAAAAATATTAAATAAGTCTTTGGGGTTGATTTATTTATTCCTTAAACATTTTAAATGTATTTATATATTAAAATGTTTAAGGTTTTTTTTTGCGTTCTATTTTAGGATGATTTCTGAAATAATTCCTGACTTTACGCTGTTCTTCAAATTAAAGAAATCCAAGTTATAATTATTGATTGCTTAAAAGCAATATATTTACACAGGATTCTGCAGTAAAAAAATCCTTCAATAATTAGCGATGATTCAAACCACCAAAGCAATAGTCATTAATACCATAAAATATGGAGACACAAGTTTAATTGCAACTTGTTACACTGAAAAATACGGCATTAAAACGTACATGCTTAAAGGCATTTTAACATCCAAAAAATCGAACGTAAAGCTGGCTTATTTTCAACCTTTAATGGTGCTAAATTTAACAGCTAAACACAACAACAAAGGCGCTTTAAATTTTATTAAAGATGTTGAAATACTGAACTTTAACCATTCCATTTATGCAACAATAAAAAAACAGACCATCGCTTTATTTTTGGCGGAAATCGTTTATTTTTCCATTCGCGAGGAAGAACAAAACAGTCAGTTATACCAATACTTGGAGACCTCTTTTTTGTGGTTGGAGACTCATGACAATTGCTCAAATTTTCATTTACTTTTTCTGTTGAACCTCACCAAATTTTTAGGATTTTATCCTGAGATGAAAGATGTTAACACCGCTTATTTTGATTTGCAGGAAGGAAGTTTCACTAATCAGCACAAAATTAATGCAGTTTCAGGTGAAAATTTAGTGCAATTTAAGAAGCTCTTGGGCATAAATTTTGATGTGTTGCATGAGGTTGATTTTAGTGCCGCAAACAGGCAAACCGTATTGTCAATTTTAATTCAATATTTTGAATTTCATTTGAGTGGTTTTAAAAAGCCAAAATCATTAACTGTTTTAAAAGCTGTTTTTAGCTAATTATGAGGTTTTCTTTAATATTATTACTTTTTTTAATCACACTATCTGCAAAATCACAACAGGTTAAGGTTTTCGACCGCGAAACCAATTTCCCAATTAATAATGTGACCATTTATAATGATAATAGGGATTTGGTTGTTTATACCAATAAATACGGAATTGCAAATTTGTCAATTTTTAAAGAATCCGATGTACTTTCATTTAACCATTTATCTTTTATTGAATATGAAATTCTAAAAAGGGATTTGGACGTTATTGATTTTGTTGTTTATTTATCCAATAGAGCCGAACAATTGGATGAAGTGGTATTGTCCGCCTCAAGAGGAAAGGAAACAAGAAGCAGGATTGCCGAAACCATTGCGATTACATCAAGAGAGGAAATTAGAAAAATGGCACCGCAAACCTCAGCCGATTTGTTGGCGCATTTACCTGGAATAAAAGTTCAAAAAACCCAAATGGGCGGCGGAAGTCCGGTTATTAGAGGAATGGAAGCAAACCGAGTGCTTTTAGTAGTTGACGGCGTTCGTATGAACAACGCAATTTACAGAACCGGACATCTTCAAAGTTCTATCACCGTTTCTCCAACGGTTTTAGAACGCACCGAAATCATTTACGGACCTTCTTCCGTAATTTATGGCTCAGATGCGTTGGGCGGGGTCATCAACTATTTTACCAAAACCCCCGAAATAAATACAGAAAACACTTTCAATTCCTCCATTTTTTCAAAGTACAGTTCTGCAAACAACGAAAAAACAATTCATTTTGATGCAGAGGCCAGTTTTAAAAAATGGGCATCGTTCACAGCGATTTCTTATTCAGATTTTGGTGATTTAAAAATGGGGAAAACGCGAAATCACGGATTTGACAATTGGGGAAAGGTATTTCAGTATTCCAACAACACCAATTCATTTTACAATCCGGTTGGCGTAATGAATCCAAATCCTGAATTGCAAAAAAACACCGGCTACAACCAATTGGATATATTGCAAAAATTTTATGTTCCACTTGGTAAAAACACCGATATTACTTTCAACATTCAATATTCAACATCATCCGATATTCCAAATTTCGACAATTTAGCGGAGGTTTCCAATGGAAAACTTCGCTATGCCGAAGCGTATTATGGTCCGCAAAACAGGTTTTTGGCTTCTTCCAGTTTACAATTCAATCCAGGGTATTTCTGGCTTGAAAAAGGAAGTCTGGTTTTTGCGTTTCAACAAGTTGAAGAATCGCGCATTGAGCGAAGAATGAATAGTTTAGACCGATTTTATCGCACGGAAAATGTGGATGTTTATAGTGTGAATGGCGATTTTACTGTTCCGTTAAACAAAGCAAAAGACAGAAATCTTACTTACGGCTTTGAATTTACCCACAATGATGTAAGTTCAAATGCCATTGGCAAAAAAATTGCGGTAAATGGCGATGAAATTATAGGATTTGACAATGAATTTGTAATTCAGTCCCGTTACCCCGATGGCGGAAGTCAATATTCAAGCGCCGCTTTATATACCAATTATCGACAAAACCTAAGCAGCAAATCGACCCTTAATACAGGAATTCGACTTACATCCACTTTTTTAAATGCACTTTGGGTAGATGACACTTTTATGACCTTGCCCGATATGGATATTTATACTGATAATAAATCATTATCGTTTACTGCAGGCTATGTTTACAAACCTTCTGTAAATTGGCAGATGAACACTCTTGTTTCCTCAGGTTTTCGTTCTCCCAATATTGATGATATTGGCAAAATTCGTTATAAAAGCGGACAGGTGACGGTGCCAAACATTGACTTAAAGCCAGAATATGTGTACAATGCAGAACTTGGATTGATGCGCTATTTCAACAATAAAAAGTTTTTGGTAAGTGCCAATGCTTACTATATGTTACTTCATAATTACATTGCGCGCGGTGCTTTTGAAATAAACGGCCAAAATACCCTGGTGTATGATGGCGTAACGGCCACAACTATGGCAAATATCAACAATGAAAACGCGTATGTTAAAGGTGGAACTATTGGTTTTCAAGGAACGGTATTCAATCATTTTAAAACCAACGGATCATTAACATACACCAAAGGAAAAAGTTACGACACAAAAATGCCGCTGTCTTCTATTCCGCCGCTATTCGGAAATTTGGAAGTGAGTTATAGCCAAAACAAATTTTTAACCAGTTTAAATTACCGATTTAACGCTGCCAAAAAATTAAAAGATTATAATTTGGAAGAAGGCATTGACAATATAGAACAAACCCCTTTTATTGCTGAAACCGGCAATTATTACGGAACCCCAAAATGGAGCACCTTAAATTTAAACACCAATTATCAGTTTTCCGAAAAGGTCTCAATCTCCTTCAGAATCGACAATATATTTGATGTTCACTACAAAGAATTCGCATCTTCCATCAGTTCCCCGGGCCGTAATTATGTGGGAAGCTTACTTTTAAAGTTGTAAAAAGAGCCAATCATAAAAATACTATTTTGGACCAGCCCTCCTTTTTGGTGGGTGTTCCCTACGGGTCGGGATTTTCGTTGCAAACAAAGTTCACTGAACTTCCATGAAAACATAATAGAGGTGAAGACATCTTTTTTACTTCGCCGAAAGGCGAATCAAAAAAGGATTTCCCCGATCAATGTCCCTAATTTTAGCCGTACATGAATTTAATTACCTATAAATGTATAAGTTAAGCAAATATTCTATATATTTATTTTTTAAAAACTGCACTACTATGAAAAACTACTATGAAAAGAAAATTAGGTTTTACTCCAAAAGCCTCAGTAATAAGGCATTTTTTTTAAATTTTTTTATTTTTTGGAAACAAAGAATCAATCATCTTTTTTTTGATGTATGTGATTTTTAGGTTTCTTATGCCATAAATTTTATTTTTTTAAAAATGCTTGCTATGAAAAAAATAATACTGTTATTGCTTATCTATTTATGCGCTTTTAACGCATTTTCTCAAACCACAGTTTTATCTGAAAATTATGAGAAATCACTTTCTCATAAAAAAAGTCGGACAATCAGAACAGCAATTGGAGGCAACTTAACAAAAACAACGGCTCCCTTTAAAACTCAAATTGCTGAAGAAGTCTTTTTCGACAGTGATGGAGATGGCATTTTTGACAATATAGATATTGATGACGATAATGACGGCATTAAAGATACAGATGAAGAAATTTTTTGCAGAAATTCTCCTTTTGCAATCACCGGAACTCCTTGTGATACAGACACAGACGGTGTGCCCGATGTTTTTGATTTAGATTCGGATAATGATGGCATTCCTGATGTTGTGGAAGCAGGTTTCGGAGATTTAAGCGGAGGCCGGGGAACATTAACAGGTTGCGCCACTTGGGTTGATGCCAATTTAAATGGAATGCATGATTTAACGGAAGGAATTGTTCCGTTTGACACCGATAGTGACGGCGTTCCAAATTATCTGGATTTGGACAGTGACAACGACAGTATTTTTGATGTGGATGAATCTGGCGCAGGAAATATTAATGCAGTTTTAGGCTATGTAAATGGCGACGGAGACATCAATGGCGACGGTGTTGGTGATGGTGAGGAGTCGGAAAAATTCAGAAATAAAGATGATAATAATGACGGCAATTTGGAACAGTTTGGCGATGGGATTTTAGATATTTACGATTATGGCACAGGCATAAACCAATACGGAAATCTGGGTCAGGGTTCAACTGGAATTGGTTGGAAAGATTATGTAAAAGACGCCGACAATGATGGAATTCCCGATTATATGGACAGCAAATCCAATGGAATAACATTCGATATTGCGGGCACTTTATACGCAAATTTAGATGCAAATAATGTTGGTTTAATTGATGGAACGGCAGACGCTGACCGCGACGGAATATTGGATGCTTTTGACACAAATACGGCCGTTTTTGGTTCGCCTAGAGATTTAAATCGAAAATTGCATTTGTATTTTGATGGAAGAAATGATTATATAGAAGAAGACTATGGAACCAATATTGTCAATGGATTGGCAGAAGCAACCATGATGGCCTGGATAAAATTAGATTCAAATTTTAAAGAGGACGGAGCAATAATGGGGCAAACCAATTTTTGGATGCGTATTAATGGTACAAAAAGGCTAAGAGTGGAAATTCAAGATGATATTTCTGTTTTAGCCAATTTACCATTGTTAATTTTAAATAAATGGACTCATGTTGCTGTGGTTTATGATGGATCAAATACAATTCAAAAAGTAAAATTATATATCAATGGAGAAAAAGTAACCAGCACCAATCCGGCAGGAATAAAATCAACTATTCCCACAAGCTCAAATACTAAATTTAGGATTGGAAGAGCGCCTTCAAATACTGACATTTATAACACAACAGCTGATATGTTCAAAGGCGAAATGGATGAAGTCAGGGTTTTTAATAAAGCCTTAACCGATGACGAGCTTCAAAAAATGGTATATCAGGAATTGAATGATGTAAACGGATTTAACAGTGGCGTTGTGATTCCTAGAGATATTTCCCCAACAATCGGAGCCAATTTGGTGAGATATTACAGAATGGATGTGTATAAAAACGATATTGCTGACAATCTAACAACATCAATCTTTGATGTAGGTTCTGGAGCTAAAATGTATAATTTTAAAAATATTTATCCGCAAACTGCTCCTTTGCCCTATGAAACAAAAGCTGATGGTGATTGGTCCAATACAACAAGTTGGTTGCATGAGGATGTTTGGGATATTGCTTCCGAAGCTACAAATAAAGATTGGGCTATTGTGCATATTAAAAACAATATAACAACTTCAAACCGGCATAACACCACCGGATTAATCATTGATGCGACTAAAAAATTATCAATCAAAACAAGCAAAGAACTAAAAAATACTTGGTATTTGGAGTTGGACGGCGCCATAGATTTGGAAGATGAATCCCAGTTAGTTCAAACAAAAGAGAGTATTTTAGACCAAGACAGCGGCGGCTACATAGAACGTGACCAGCAAGGAACTGCAAACAGTTTTAATTACAATTATTGGTCGTCGTCCGTTGGGCCAATAAGCGGAACTTCCGCAAGAGGAACTGGTATTCCAAGCACAAACGCAAGCCACAAATTAACGGATATTTTAATGGACGGCACAATTGCCGCTGAGCCAAATAAAAATGGAGCGATTCAATTTTTAGCTCCTTATGCCTCAGCCGATTCAGGAGTGACGTCTCCAATAAAAATCAGCACCTATTGGCTGTATACTTTTAATGCAGCCAACAACAATTATAGTTCGTGGCATTCAATCAATCAGAATACGGATTTATTCCCGGGCGAAGGCTACACCATGAAAGGAACTTCGGGTGCTGTAACAATCACTACCCAACAAAACTATGTGTTTAAAGGAAAACCCAATAATGGTGATTTTAAGTTGTGGATTTCGAAAGGTGGTAGGTAGCCGATTGATTGGAAATCCATATCCATCGGCTATGGATGCGGATAAATTTATTGATGACAATATTAAAAATGGAGGAAGCAATTCAGTAGGAAATGTTTTTAACGGCGCCTTATATTTTTGGGACCATTTTGGAGAAAAAAACTCGCATTATTTACGAGAATATGTGGGGGGTTATGCAACCTATACTAAAATGGGTGGCGCTAAAGCATATTCAAATGATGAGCGCATAAACAATAACGGAACCTTTGGAAACAAAAAACCCGGACGCTATATTCCCGTAAATCAAGGATTTTTTGTGATTGCCGTAATGGATACTTTATCAAATTCCATTAAAAATCCGATTGTAATTGACGGAGGAAATATCGTTTTTAAAAACAGTCAGCGCGTATTTATGCCCGAAACCTCAGGGAATTCCGTATTTATGAAAGGCGTTAACGAAAAAACCGCCCATTTTTCTGCGGAAAAAGTTAAAGACATTATTGAAAATAACCCAACCGCTGATAAAAGACCAAAAATTTGGTTGCAATTCGATTCTCCAACCGGTTATCACCGTCAGTTATTGGTGGGTGTTGACGAAAATGCATCCAATTTTTTCGATTTGGGGTATGACGCGTCCATTGCAGATCTTGGCAAAGAAGATATGTTTTGGATTTTTGACGGCGGAAAATTTGTGATTCAGGCCGTAAACAATTTTAACACCGACCAAGAATTGCCTTTGGGCTTACGGGTAAGCAAAACTGGTTTGGCACGCATTAAAATTGATGCAATTGAAAATATGGATGAAAATATTTCAGCACATATAAAAGACAAATTTTCAGGTGAAATTCACAACATTTCACACAAACCTTTTGAAATTAATTTAGGCCCCGGAACCTATTTAGACAGGTTTTCATTAATCTTTAAATTTCAAAAATTGATAGATGAAGATGTAAAAACTGAAATATTGATTGCAGCAGAAACGCAGCCCATCATAAAAGGCATTCACGTATTGATGAACAATGAAATAGGAGAAATTCAAATAAAAAATAACAGCGGTGATGAAATAACAAGCATTGTTTTATACAATTATTTGGGACAAACCATAAAAACCTGGAATGCCAATTTTAATATAAGAACCATTTCATTGCCAATAAATATGACTACGGGCGTTTATATGGTGCAAATAAATACTGCAAACGGACAAGTAGTAAAAAAAATTATGATGGAATAATGGAGATTTGATTTTAGTTATTCATGGTTAGTAGCTGACCTTATAACTTCGTCATGCTGATTTATTTCAGCATCGGTCGTGGGTTTTCTCAATGATTATTTGAATCTTTCATTTAAAAGAACGTGAACCAAGTTCAGGTTAACGGTGAGTTTTCAACTTTATAACTTGGAATATCAAATATTACGTCCTCGCATAATTAGGAAATTTATCTTGGTAATTTTTATCGTTGAATATTAGGAAGTTAACCATTTTAATAGTAACTTCGTAAGTTCAAAAACCCCTATAATATGAAAACACATTTACTCTTAATTTTACCGCGTCTTTTTTTTAAGCCACTGTTTAGAAAACGTGTCTGATTTCGGCAGCATGTAATCCTATAAATTCTTTTTAAAATTCAATTAATTTTAAAAAGAAGCACCAATAATTTTTACTGAATTTTTTATATAACATCACATCCCCTCGGTGTATGAAAAAAACAATTACCTTTCTGTTTATCTGTAGTTTGTCAACATTGATGTTTTCTTTAACTACAACTGCAAATGATTATGTTGAATCTGGACTTCAAGGCTGGTCAACTACCAGTATAGATTTCGGCATAAATAACCGCTCCACTTACAACATACAAGGGGAAAAAATTTATTTTTCCGAAGAACTTTCATTTGTAAATTACTTATGGACAAATACCCCCAAAGCTGAAGTCGGTTTTAAAAATATGTTCGAAAAATTAGCCG
>JAAFHC010000090.1 GCA_010906935.1 Gelidibacter sp. | reverse complement strand
TTTAAGCAACACATCAAGCACATCATCATATTTCTTTTTCTCTGAAACGTCTCTTAAAATTCCGTCATAATAAAGAACCTTGCCATCAGCATCATAAACATTTCTTCCGTGATCTTCCACCCAAATTTCAGCTCCATCTTTTTTCCGCAACCGGTAAATCTCACTTTTTCCAAAAGTTGATAGGGCTACACTCATTTGTTCATTTCTTTCTGAAACATCAAAATAAAGCTCAGATTTAATATCAATATTCAACAATTCTTCTGCAGAATCATACCCCAGCATTTTAACCAACGAAGTATTTACCTGAATAAATTTGCCTTCCTCTGTGCTTTTGTAAATTCCGTCAATAGAATTATTGAATAAGTCTTGGTATTTTTCCTCAACTTTTTTGAGTTCTTCAATAAGTAATTCTTGCTCATTTAATTTCATTCTCATTCTTTCCTCCTTTTTGGACGGGTAATTTACTTTGTCTATTCCTTGTATAGCAATTTTTCTCATATCTTTTCCAATTTAATGTATTTCATAGCTAAAATACGACCAAATATACGAATATTTATACCAAATGTTAATTTCTTAATCATATAATATTCATAAAAATTAAAATAAATATGTTAATTATATGTTAAAAAGCAGTACTATGTTTTGCATAATACTATATAAAATTCATATCTTTGTTTAAGAAATTATAAATCATAAAATTATGATCACTCAAAATGATAAAAATTACAGTTCAATAACGCACTTAAGCAGTTTTGCAGGATGGATATTTCCATTAGGGAATGTGATTGCGCCGCTTGTATTATGGTTCGCCAAAAAAAACGAAAGTGCTTATATCGATGCTCATGGAAAAGCAATCGTTAATTTTCAGCTGAGCTTAATGCTTTACAGTTTTTTACTGGCCTTGTTAATTATACCGATCACCATTTTTACACTTGGATTAGGATTGATAGCTGTTATATTAGGCATTATTCCTGTAATTATTCTGATCATTGTTTCGATTATTTCGGCCAGCATAAAAGCAACTCATGGAGAATATTACCATTACCCATTTACCATAGAATTTATTAAATAGTACATAAAATCTCAACTTATGAAGATAGAAAACACAAAAGCGCAAATGCGAAAAGGAGTTTTAGAGTATTGCATACTTTCCATATTACAACATGGCGATGCTTATACTTCTGAAATTTTATCGGAGCTAAAAGACGCCAAATTATTGGTGGTTGAAGGAACCGTTTATCCTTTATTGACACGATTAAAAAATGTTGGTTTACTTAGCTATCGCTGGGAAGAGTCAACATCCGGACCACCAAGAAAATATTATGGCCTCACAGAAACAGGCAAATTATTTTTAAAAGAATTAGACACTACTTGGAGTGAACTTGTAGAAGCAGTAAATTTAGTAACCAAAAAATAAATCGACACAAAATGAATAAGACTATAAACATAAATTTAGGAGGCATCTTCTTTCATATTGATGAATTAGCCTATCAAAAACTAAAACTTTATTTAGATGCCATAAGACGATCTTTAAGTGATGACCCACAAGGAAGAGACGAAATATTAAATGATATTGAACTTCGAATAGGCGAATTGCTTTCGGAAAGAATTACCAATGACCGCATGGTTATCAATGACAGCGACATTGACGAAATTACCAAAATAATGGGAAGGCCGGAAGATTATTCGGTAGATGAAGAACTTTTTGAAGACGAACCAAAATATACTAAAAGCACCTCATCAAAAAAATTATTCAGGGATGCCGACGATAAGTTTTTAGGCGGCGTTTGCTCTGGATTGGCACATTATTTTGGAATGGATGTAATTTGGATGCGCTTATTATGGTTGGTATTGTTTTTCTTTTTTGGAACCGGATTTTTGATTTACATTTTATTATGGATCTTAATTCCGCAAGCGGAAACCACTGCCGAAAAATTACAAATGAAAGGCGAGCCGGTAAATATCAGCAACATTGAGCGAAAAATTAGAGAAGAATTTCAAGATGTTTCCACGCGTGTTAAAAATGGTGCAAATGAAGTTTCAGACACTTTTAAAAGCTCTGAATTTAAAAACAAAGCCAAATCAGGTTTGCAAGAAGTTGTTGACACCATCGGAAAAATTATTTTGGCAATTCTCAAAGTTTTCGGCAAATTAATTGGTGCCTTAATCATTTTTATTGCAGCGATTACGTTGATTGCTTTAATTGTTGGCGCATTTTCGTGGGGCAGTGTAGAAATGTTAGGATTTGAAGGAGATTATATTCAGTATCCGCCATTTTTCTTTGATTCAATCCTTCCAATGTGGCTGCTGGTTATATTTGGATTTTTGGCCATCGCCATCCCATTTGTTGTATTGTTTATGCTGGGTTTAAAAATCCTTTCAAGCAATGTGAAATCATTTAGCACCACCACAAAATTATCGCTTTTAGGCGTTTGGATTATTGCCATACTTGGATTGAGTTTTGCAGGAATTAATTTCGCAACGCAAAATGCTTATGATGGCGTTCACAATCAAACGGAAGATTTGCCGATAGCTGTGCAAGATACCTTAGCCCTTAAAATGGTTGGTAACGACAACTTGTCAAATGAAAAAGAATTGAGAAGGAATCACGATTTTGAAACTGTATTTGATAATGATGTGGAGAAATTATATGCAACTAGGGTTAATGTTGACATAAAACCAACCGAAAAAGCAACTGCTTTTGTGAAAATCAGAAAAGAATCGGATGGGAAAAGTCGTTTAACAGCCAATAAAGATGCTGAGTCTATTGAATATAAATTCAGTTTAACAGAAAAAAACCTTTTGCTGAATGGCTACTTTTTATCTGATTTAAAAAATAAATTCAAGGATCAGTTAATTGACATTACGGTTTATCTGCCAATTAATTCAGTGCTATATTTAGACGCTTCAACACAAACCTATTTGAATGATGTTGACAATGTGCAAAATATTTATGATGGCGATATGCCAAAACATTATTTCAAAATGACTGAAAATGGGTTGGAATGTTTAGACTGCGATCCAAGTATATTTGGTGACGACTTTAAAAGTAACAACGAAAATTTTAAGTTAAATATTGACAAAAACGGTGTTGAAATAAAAGTGAATGATGGAGTTAAAGATGCCAAAGTAAAAATTGACGAGAATGGCGTTAAAATTGGGTAATTACAACTCAGCCGGCAAATTCAACAAGTCAACTTAAAAAAATAGCATATAAAATTGTATTAAAATACATTTGAAATAAAAACAACCAAACAATGAAAACTTTAGTGAGAATTACCATTTTAATTTCAATATATCTAACATTGCTTTTCACAGCAACCTCTTGCGTTTTTGATGGAATAATTGGAATAAAAGGAAACCGAAATGTTATTTCTGAAGACCGTTCAATTAAATCGGATTTTGAAATAATTAATGTTCAACAAGGAATCAATTTATACATTACTCAAGGAAAATCAACAAATATAAATGTTGAAGCCGATGAGAATATCATTGATTTATTGATTACAGAAGTAAAAAATAATGAGTTAAACATTTATTTTGAAAAAAATGTAAATCAGGCAAAAGCACGAAATGTATATTTAACAACTGAAAACATTTCAAAAATAAAAGCTTCAAGCGGTGCCTCCGTAAAATCGGAAAACACCATCCAAGCTGAAAGTTTAGAACTGAATTCAAGCAGCGGAAGTTCGATCAAAATTCACGCAAATGCCAATGAAATTACAAGTGCTTCATCAAGCGGTTCCACCATTGCCATTTTTGGAAAAAGTCAAACATTTTCAGCAAATTCAAGTAGCGGCAGTTCCATTAACGCCAATGAACTTAAAACAGTAAATGCCATTGCAAAAGCAAGCAGCGGAGCCAATATTGATGTGAATGTTACCGGTAAATTAACGGCAAACGCAAGCAGCGGAGGTGATATTGATTTTGAAGGAAATCCTGAAACCCTAGATAAAAAAACCTCGTCGGGAGGAAGTGTTTCTGGCAACTAATTGCAATAAAATCGATTAAAATGTTAGCCGGCTCATAATACATGAGCCGGCTTTTTTAATTTTATGGTCTGAATTAATCAAGCTTAATAGAAAATTCTGAATTTTCTATGGAAAATTTAATCAAAAAACCAATACTAAATTCCCAATTCAGACTAAAAAATATCACTATTTATTAAACATTTAGCAAATAATAACTTGGAGTTGCCTACATTTGTATCCAAAAATAATAATTATTTGTAAAAAATAATTTAAGACCAAAAAGTATGCAACAAAAAAACAACCCACATTCATTTCATGTACCGGTAATGGGGATTGCTTTTACAATAGACACCCCTATTAAAATTGCAAAATATGGTATTTCTTCTGTTATTTCAATTGTGGATGACATCATTATTGAAAAAATGAATGAATATTATTCAGGAAAATTTAAAATTCCTTATCAATCAATTTCAACAAAAGTAGAGGACTACAGAGCTAAAAGAATTACTTCCTATTTGAATACAGTAGATCTTATTGTGAAACAAAAATTTGAAAATCTTAAGAAGAGTTTCGAACAGAAAAATAGTGACTTTGAAAAATATATGGAAATGCTTCCTGATTTTTCTGAACTTAAACAAAATTTCATCCAAACCATTCAACACAATACGGTAAAAGAAGATTTAAGCAATTGGATTCAAAACAATTTAAAATCTGGGAGTATTGACGTGAATATTATGACTAAATTGGACAAACCCAATTATAGCAAAAAAGACTTATTGCCTATAGAATTTAATGACGCTCACGCAGCATTAAGAGGTTTTGCAAACAGCACTTTGGAATCATCTGTGGTGCTTTCTGCCGGAATGAATCCGAGATTGTACAGCTATTTTGAAAATTTCAATGATTTTTTTCCGAATGAAAACAATCACCTGAAAAAGAAAATCATTTTAAAAGTAAGCGACTACAGATCGGCGATTATTCAAGGAAAATTTTTAGCTAAAAAAGGACTTTGGGTTTCTGAATATAGAATAGAATCTGGTTTAAATTGTGGCGGTCATGCATTTGCCTCTGACGGTTATTTATTAGGCCCAATTTTAGAGGAATTCAAAATGAATAAGACAGCTTTAATTGATGAAATTCACGGCATTTTGGTTGAAGCTTTAAAAAATAAAGAAAAACACATTCCAACTGAGCCACTAAGTTTGGCGATTACCGTACAGGGAGGAGTTGGAACCTACGAAGAACACGAATTTTTATTGGACAATTACAATATTGATTCCGTAGGCTGGGGCTCTCCATTTTTATTGGTTCCAGAAGTAACCACTGTTGATGAAGTTACCAGAAAAGCTTTGCAAGTTGCCACAGAAAAAGATTTGTTTTTAAGCAACATTTCACCTTTGGGAGTTCCGTTTAACAGTTTAAGGGGAAACACCAATGAGATTATCAAAAACGAAAGAATTGCAGCCGACAAAGCAGGCAGTGCTTGCACCAAAAAATTTCTGTCCTCAAATACAGAATATACCGAAAAAGTAATTTGCACGGCTTCAAAAAAATACCAAACCATCAAATTAAATGAGCTAAAGCTTGAAAATTTAAGCTCAAGTGAATTTGCTGAAAAAGCCAATAAAATTACAGAAAAAGCATGTTTGTGTGAAGGATTGGCCAACGCTGCATTTTTTAACTATGGTATAGAAAGAAAAGGCGAGAAACAAGGTGTTGCCATTTGTCCGGGTCCAAATATGGCTTATTTCACAAAAGACCTTTCCTTAAAAGAAATGGTAAACCATATTTATGGAAGAGCAAATGTGATTGATACAAAAAATCGTCCGCATATGTTCATCAAAGAATTGGCGATGTATGTTGATTATTTTTCTAATAAAGTAGATGAATTTAATGATTCCTTTAGTGTAAAAAACCAAAAGTATTTAGCTACTTTTCAAAATAATTTAAATGAGGGTATTGAATATTACCAACAGTTGTTTTCAGATTCAAAAATTTATTTTGAAGCGAATAAAGAAGTGTTGTTAAATGAGTTGGAAACTTTAAGAACAGAATTGTTCAGTATTAAAGTTCCAGTTTTAGTTAAAGCATAATTTAAAAAAGACTGTCTTTTCAGACAGTCTTTTTTACTTATAAACATCATTATTTAATTATCAGTTCCGCAATGAAAATTAGCCAATGTCTTATTTTCAAGAATTTTCAAGGTACTGTCACGCACTTCTGCCATTAAAATATTTAAGCTGCAACGCTCTTCGCTGTTACAATCATCACATTTTTCATAATAGTTTAAACTTACGCAAGGCAACATCGCTATTGGCCCTTCAAGCAACCGAATTATAGTAGAAATTTTTATTTCATTCGGATTTTTAATCAAATAATAACCGCCTCCTTTTCCTTTTTTGGAGGAAAGAATTCCGCTCTTTTTTAAGGTCAATAAAATACTTTCCAAAAACTTTTTTGAGATGTTTTCCGATTCGGAAATATCTGAAATTAAAATGGGAACATTTGGCACTTGCTTGGCAAGATAACTCAACGCTTTAAGTCCGTATTTTGTTTTTTTTGAAAGCATTTTTCAACCGGTGATTTTAAAATTTATTCTTCGTTTTTTGGTAAAAAAACTTCAGCCATCATACAGCGTGCGCTTCCGCCTCCACAGGCTTCAATGGTATCTAATGAACTGTAAAGTATTTTGCCGTGTTTTTCAATTTGATTAAGCTGTTGTTTTGTTAAACTTTCATAAGCCGAGTTCGACATCACAATATAACGCTCCTCATTTTTTCCCAAAACCTGCAACATATTGCCGGCAAAACTATTAACTTGTTCTTCAGTAATAGCAATAATTTCCTTTCTGTCTTCCTTTAAATGTTTGATCACTTCTTTTCGTTCCTTTTTATCGTCAATACTGTCTAAACAAATTACTGAAAACTTTTCACCCAAACACATAATAACGTTGGTATGATAAATTACCATTCGTTTCTCATTCAACGTTTGATTTGCGACAAAAGAAACAGGCGTGAATTCAAAATCTTCACAAAATTCTATCAATAAATCTTCATCAGCTCTAGGCGACAACGCGCAATATGCTTTTCCGTTCACCCTGTCTAGCAACAAACTTCCTGTGCCTTCTAAATATATTTTTTCTTCTTCCGCAGAAGTATAATCCACCACATTATTAATTTGATAGCCCAATTCCTCCAACGTCTCCAATATATCCTCTCGCCTTTCCAATCGTCTGTTTTCGGCAAACATTGGGTATAAAGCAACATCGCCATTTTCATGAAAAGAAATCCAATTGTTTGGAAAAATGGAATCTGGCGTGTCGGTATCATTTGTGTCGTTTATAACAATCACATTTACGCCAATCGCCTGTAATTTTTCAACAAATTCATCGAACTCTTGCAATGCTTTAAATTGCACCGTTTCGGGTGTTACACTTTCCAAAACTTTTTGGTAATAATTGTTTACGGCCGTTTGTTCATTCATACGGAATGAAACAGGGCGAATCATTAAAATTGTATTTGTAATTTGTTGCATAATGCTAATCTCTAATTAATGGCAATGTTGTACATCTTAATAAACCTTCTTGTTTTGATATTTCAGCATATGGTATTTCTTCAACTGTAAAACCTTGTGCTCTTAACCAATTATTTAATCTTGTAAAGTTTTTTTCTGAAACCACTACTTCATCTGAAATTGAAAATATATTAGAAAACATGTGATACATTTCATCTTTAGTGATGTGAAACATATTTTCTTTGCCAAATAAATTCACCAAATAATTATAATCGTTTACATCTCTAAAACCTTCTTTGTGAATGATGGCTTTATCTTTGCCTACCGGCTGAAAACAACAATCCAAATGAAGTGCATTTTTGTTCGCAATGGTGTTCGATTTAACCAAATCAAATTCCTTCACAATTTTATTCGGAAATAAATTTTTGATGAAATTGACTCCTTTCATATTGGTTCTGGCAGTAATAAGATTTTTATAATCATTGCCTTTATAAGTCCCAATAAAAATATGGTTTTTCCATAGCATAACGTCACCGCCTTCAAAATGAACATCATCGGAAGCAACAATAATGTTATTGGGATCAATTTGATCAAGCACATATTGAATGGCTTCAATTTCTCTTTCTCTATCAGGTAAAATATTAGATTTAAACAATTTATCTTCAATAACAAAGGCAATGTCTCTTGTAAATAGCTGATTGTAATTTTCAAATACTTTTGGCCTGTACACTTTTACGTTGTATTTTTCAAATACTTTGTTAAAAGCTTCCATTTCTGCCACCATATCCTTTTCAACAGGATAAGTTCCAGCTTTTATATGTTCCAATGATTTAGGATCATATGCCTCCTCTAATTTTGGTGTAGGACCATTGCTGACGGCAGTGCCCAAAACCACAGCCCTAAGGCGAGAAGTCTCATTGTGAACATTCAGTTTTATCATATATCTTAATTTTACCGTAAAAATAAAGAAACCCCATAACTTAATATGAGGTTTCTTTAGAAATTTAAAAAATAATTTATAATTATCTTTCCTTAAATTCTTTAAATGTACGTAATGGCTCACCAACGTATAATTGACGCGGACGACCAATTGGTTCACCGTTTTCACGCATCTCTTTCCATTGTGCAATCCATCCCGGTAAACGGCCAACTGCAAACATTACGGTAAACATAGCAACAGGAATTCCTAAAGCTCTGTATATAATTCCTGAATAGAAATCTACGTTAGGATATAATTTACGTTCAGCAAAATATGGATCTTTAAGCGCCACTTCTTCTAAGTGTTTTGCAATTTTTAAAACTGGATCACTCAAATTAAGATCTGCAAACAATTCATCAGCCGCTTTTTTAATAATTCGGGCTCTTGGATCAAAGTTTTTGTAAACTCTGTGTCCAAATCCCATCAAGCGGAAAGAATCATCTTTATCTTTTGCTCTATTGATAAACTTTTCAACATCACCACCATCTTTTTGAATTTCTTCTAGCATTTCCAGTACAGCTTGGTTTGCGCCTCCATGAAGATGTCCCCACAATGCAGAAACTCCTGCAGAAACCGATGCAAACAAACCTGCCCCAGAAGAACCTACCATACGAACAGTTGACGTTGAACAGTTTTGTTCATGGTCTTCGTGCAAAATTAATAATTCATCAAGTGCTCTAACGGCGATTGGATTTATCACATATTCTTCTGTTGGTAATTTAAACATCAACTGCATAATATTTGATATGTAGTCTAATGAATTGTCGGAATAATTTAATGGCAATCCGTTATTTCTTCTATGTGCCCAAGTTGCCAATACTGGAAATTTTCCTAATATTTTGGTAACAGCATTGTACATATCTTCTTTTGAATTCACATTTACAACGCCTGGATTAAAAGCGGTAAGCGCGCTTGTTAAACTTGACAGCATTCCCATTGGGTGTGTTGATTTTGGAAAACCTTCAACGATATCTTTCATTTCTTCATTTACCATTGAATTCTTTTTGATATCAACCTTAAATTTTTCAAATTCTTCTTTGGTTGGAAGCTCTCCAAAAATGATTAAAAAAGCCACCTCTAAAAAACAGGCTTTTTTGGTCAAATCTTCTATAGAATAACCTCTGTGTCTTAAAATTCCTTTTTCACCATCTAAAAAAGTTATTTTACTGGAGCATGAACCTGTGTTCTTATATCCAGTGTCCAAGGTGATTAATCCTTCGGTTACAGACCTTAATGTTGAAATATCCATGGCAATTTCATTTTCAGTTCCTGTGTAAACTGGAAATTCATATTTCTTGCCGTTTAATTCTAAAATCGCTTTATTTGACATCGCTTATATAGATAAATTAATGTTATTAAATTATTTAATGTTAATTATCACGAATCTAATGAATTTTGTATGAAATTTATATGATTTAAGTCAATGTTTTGCTAAAAACGTATACATTATTGGCCAATAAGTATACATTGTTACACA
>JAAFHC010000089.1 GCA_010906935.1 Gelidibacter sp. | reverse complement strand
TGCGACTTCAAGATACTGAATTTCAGTATCTTGACCAATATCTAACCAACTTATTTTAACTTATTTTAAACTAAATAATTGCACCCAACGGGTAGAAATTAGTATCTTTGCGCCGATTTTAAAATTAAAGACAATTAAAAATGGCAACAAACAGAACGTTTACCATGTTGAAACCCGATTCCGTAGAAAAAGGACATATCGGGGCAATATTGGAAAAAATTAATGCTGCAGGATTTAGGATTGCAGCCATGAAAATGACACAAATGACTGTCGCCGATGCGAAAGCATTTTATGCCGTTCACAGCGAACGTCCATTTTATGGCGAATTGGTTGAATTTATGTCGAGCGGACCAATTGTAGCCGCTATTTTAGAAAAAAACAATGCGGTTGAAGATTTTCGCGTATTGATTGGTGCTACCAACCCTGCCGATGCTGCTGAAGGCACCATCCGAAAATTATATGCATCTTCTATGGGAGAAAACGCAGTTCACGGTTCAGACAGTGATGAAAATGCAGCCATTGAAGGCGCTTTCCATTTTTCTGGCAGAGAAATATTTTAAAAAGTTTTGAATTTTGAGTGCTGAGTTTTTAGTTTTATACCATACAAAATACTTTAGCTTGAGCTTTGAGCTTTGAGCTTTGAGCTTTGAGCTTTGAGCTTTGAGCTTTGAGCTTTTAACCTGCCTCCGGCAGGCAAGCTTTTAACTTTAAAAAAATCCATTGTTTTTCACAATGGATTTTTTTATCAGCTCAACATAATTTTTGAAATAAGTTCTTCGCCCAACTCTTCGTTCATCATTTTGATGATTTTTTCTTTGCCGTAGCTCAATTCTTCGCGCAACACGGAAGATTTCAATTTCACCACCAGTGTTTTTCCGTTTAATTCAACTTTACTGGTATAAGAAACAACGCCATTTCCCATCATTTTTGCCCAAGCTTCTTTGACGGAAATCTGGTTCATACCTTTGGTCAATTTATTATCCTTGATCACATCTTTCATCAAATCTTCAATTGACTGAAATTCATTAAAACGCTTGGCCATTATAGTTGAAATATTTTATAAGGTTGATTTGTTTTTTTTACCACATCTTCTGTGCGTTGTTTGTGCGTATCGCTTATAAATAGCTGTCCGAACTCATCATTATTGACCAATTTAATCAATTGCTCAACTCGTAAATCATCTAATTTGTCAAAAATATCATCCAACAATAAGATGGGTTTTATGTTCGACTGCGATTTAATAAAATCGAATTGCGCCAGTTTTAAGGCAATTAAATACGATTTTTGCTGTCCTTGCGATCCGAATTTTTTAATGGGATATCCATCTATTTCAAATGCCAAATCATCTTTGTGAATGCCGGCGCTTGTATATTGAAGCACTCTGTCACGTTCCACATTTTGTTCGAACAATTCCATAAAATTTGCTTCCTCCAATTGTGTTTTATAAACCAAATTCACTTCCTCTTTGCTTGAGGAAATGGCTGCATAGCGTTCCCTTAAAATGGGAATAAAAGCTTCTAAAAATTCAGTTCTCTTTTTAAAAATAATATTTCCGTAAGATTCCAGCTGCTCATTGTACACTTTTAAATTGAGCGCATCAAAAGTACGGTTTGCTGCAAAATATTTCAACAAAGAATTTCGTTGTGTCAGCACTTTGTTGTATTTAATCACGGACTGCAAATAAAATTTATCTGATTGCGAAATCACATTGTCCATAAATTTTCGTCGCGTATCGCTTCCCTCAACAATTAAATCGCTGTCGCCCGGAGAAATAATCACCAAAGGCAAATAGCCAATATGTTCCGAAAATTTTTCATAGGCCTTACCATTCCGTTTCACCACTTTTTTATTTCCACGTTTTAAACTGCAAACAACATTTTCACTTTTATCGTTAATTTGATAAGCACCTTCAATCATAAAGAAGTCTTCAGAATGCTTAATATTTTGCGTGGCCGCCGGATTGAAGTAACTTTTTGCAAAAGACAGGTAATAAATGGCATCCAAAACAGTTGTTTTTCCAACACCGTTATTCCCTACAAAACAATTAATTTTTTCCTGAAAATCAAATGTTTGAGACTCGAAATTTTTAAAATTTACCAGTGTTATTTTTTGTAAATGCATCTATTTTTTTTGAAAGTTTAAAATTATTGAAAATAAATGAAAATTTAGGCACAATTGCATTTTTACTTTCCAATTAAAAATTCTATTTTTGCGCCTACAAATTTCTAAGAAATGGCAACATATAAAAAGACAGGAAGTAAAATTAAAGATGCTCAAAATAATATTGAAGATAAATCAACTACGGCTGAAGTTTTCAAGACTTTAGACCAAACGGCTTCAAGGTCTGAGCTATTTATTCAAAAAAATCAAAACATCATTTTTATAGTTATTGGTATTATAGTCGCTTCGATATTGGGCTATTTGGCTTATCAAAAATACGTGAAAGCGCCTAAAGAAAAAGAAGCTGCAAATGAATTGGCATTTCCTAAAGCTTATTTTGACAATGCCATAAACAATACTGTGGCAGCAGACTCATTATTCACGATAGCGCTAAAAGGAGCCGACGGAAAATATGGGTTTGTGGATATCGCAGATGAATACAGCGGCACAAAAGCAGGAAATTTGGCCAATTATTACGCGGGAATTTCTTACCTGAGATTGAAAAATTATAAGGAAGCCATCGACTATTTGGAAGATTTTTCTTCAAAAGATGAATTGTTGGGTCCAATTGCAAAAGGAGCTATTGGCGATGCTTTTTCCGATATCAATCAGCCACAAGACGCTTTTGATTATTATGTAAAAGCTGCCAACTTAAAAGACAACAACTTTTCAACGCCTTTATTTCTTTTCAAAGCAGGAAATACAGCAATGGAATTGGAGAATTATTCAAAAGCTTTAGAGTTATTCGAAAGAATTAAAAACGATTATCCTAGTGCTGTTGAGGCGAATAACATTGACATTTATATCAATAAAGCTGCCTTTGCATCAAAAAAATAAGATAAATGGCTACAACTAATTTATCTGATTACGATAAAACTGCAATCCCAAACGCGAAGAACTTTCGGTTTGGGATTGTTGTTTCTGAATGGAATGCAGACATTACCGAAAACTTGTATTTGGGCGCTGAACAAACTTTGTTGGAAAACGGAATTCCGCAGGAAAACATTGTTCGCTGGAACGTTCCCGGAAGTTTTGAGCTTATTTTTGGCTGTAAACATATGCTGGAAACCGAAAAAGTAAATGCCGTTATCGCCATTGGAAATGTAATTCAGGGAGAAACAAAGCATTTCGATTTTGTTTGTGAAGGCGTTACGCAAGGCATTAAAGATTTGAACATTAAATACGATGTTCCTGTTATTTTTTGTTTGTTAACCGACAATAATAAACAACAATCTATTGATCGCTCTGGCGGAAAACATGGCAACAAAGGCGTTGAATGTGCCATTGCAGCCATAAAAATGGCAGCGTTAACAACGTTTTAACACGCAAATTATCCACAAAACTTGACCACCTCTTTTTAATTCAGTAATTTTGATATTTACTGATTAATTTAATTTTATGTTTGGTAAATTATTTAAGCCCAGCTCGCATTATGTTTTTAATTATAAGCCTCGTTATTATGATGAGCGCAATGAACGTTTGCGAAATTTAAAGAAAAAATATCACAATCCTGACGGAAACGATATCGAAATTTCAAGAATAAATCTTACTAAAAACAATTTAAAAAACGATTGGGTAAAAAATAAAAGAAGCGCAACAAACCGGGCAACTAATATAAGATTGGCTATAATTATCACCATACTGGTTGGAATTACAGCCTATATTTTAAAACTACACACTTTATTTTAATGCCCGATATCATTCAGTTATTGCCCGATCACGTTGCAAATCAAATTGCGGCAGGTGAAGTTGTTCAAAGACCCGCATCAGTTGTAAAAGAGTTGATGGAAAACGCCATTGATGCAGAAGCCACCAGCATAAAACTCATTGTTAGGGAAGCCGGAAAAACACTTATTCAGGTTATTGATAATGGCAAAGGAATGAGCCAAACTGATGCCCGCCTGAGCTTTGAACGCCACGCCACTTCAAAAATAAAAAAGGCTGAAGATTTATTCAATTTACACACAAAAGGATTTCGGGGCGAAGCTTTGGCTTCCATTGCCGCCATTGCGCATGTGGAATTGAGAACAAAACAAGAAGAACAGCAATTGGGTTCGTGCTTAAAGATTGAAGGAAGCACGTTGATTTCACAAGAAAATATTTCAACGCCCACAGGAACTTCCGTTGCGGTGAAAAATTTGTTTTACAACATTCCTGCCCGAAGAAATTTTTTAAAATCGAACACCATTGAAACGCGACACATTGTGAACGAATTTCAACGCGTGGCCTTGGCGCATCCAAATATTGCATTTTCATTTTATCACAATGAAAATGAAGTTTATAATTTAACCACCGGCAATTTACGCCAACGCATTGTGGCCATTTTGGGCAAAAAAACAAATGAAAAATTGGTGCCCATTCACGAGATTACCGATTTGTTGGAAATTAAAGGATTTGTCACCAAACCCGAATATGCAAAACGAAAAAGAGACGAGCAATTCTTTTTTGTGAATGATCGCTTTATAAAAAATTCCTATCTAAACCATGCGGTCTCCAGCGCTTTTGAAAATTTACTGTCTAGTGGCCATTATCCTACCTATTTTTTATATTTAACTGTGCCAACAAACAGCATCGACATCAATATTCATCCGACCAAAACGGAAATAAAATTTGAGGACGAGAAAACGCTGTATGCCATTTTACGTTCTGCCGTAAAACATAGCTTGGGACAATACAATGTTGGACCTATCCTCGATTTTGATCGTGATGCAACCCTTGACACACCTTACCATTTAAAAGATAAAAATTTGCCAAACCCAAGGGTGACGGTGAATCATGATTTTAATCCGTTTAAACCTGAGGAACAAAAATCCATTCAATTTCCCTACAAAAGAGAAAAAAATATGGAATGGGAAAGTCTGTATAACGGCCTTGACAGCTCCGGCATCGATTTTAAATCGGAAACCGTTGATACTGGTTTGTTTTCAGAAGAAACAGCAAACAGCAAAACCTATCAGGTTCATAAAAAATACATTGTCAGCAGTATCAAATCGGGTATTGTATATATCAATCAGCAATTGGCGCACCAACGCATTTTATACGAAGAATTTTTGGAAAACATTACTGTTAAGGACGCTATGAGCCAACAATTGTTGTTTCCTTTGGAATTGTCTTTCAACACAACAGACATCACCTTAATCAAAGAAATAAAAGACGAATTGGAAAGCATCGGGTTTTTGTTTGGCGAAATTTCAAACGATCACCTTGTGGTGATGGGAATGCCGGTAAATATTATTGAAAGTCAAATTACCAGCATTATAGAGCACTTGCTGGAAGATATAAAAAATGATATTCCAAATACAAGCTTTAGTCAGGTTGATATTATGGCAAAAAGCCTTTCGAAAAGTCTGGCGATAAAAACAGGTACAAAACTTGACCTAAAAGAGCAAGAAGATATTGTAAATAAACTATTTTTGTGCAAACAACCGGATAGTTCTCCATTTGGAAAAAGAACCTTTATCACGGTAAATATTGATGAAATTGATAAAAAATTTAACAACTGACCCTTGTTGAAAAAATAAATTTATGGGAAGAATCACAGAAGCTGTCAAACATATCATTATTTTAAACGTAATATTATTTATTGCGCCGCAATTAATGCCTAATTTAAATTTGCAAAACCTATTTGCCTTGTATTTTCCCGAAAATGACAAATTCGGGTTTTGGCAATTTTTAACGCATATGTTTATGCATGGTGGGTTTGCCCATATTTTGTTCAACATGTACGGTTTATGGGCTTTTGGAACGCCTTTGGAGCAAATGTGGGGAAGAAATAAATTTATATTTTTCTACCTTTCAGCAGGTTTGTGTGCAGGCGCCATTTACACTTTGGCAAATTATTTTCAATTCAATTCGGTATATGATCAATTGGTCAGCATCGGATTAACGGGCACCGATATTCAAAGTATTTTGAATACAGGAAGTTACAATCCGCAAATATTGGAAACAATTTCAGGCGATAAACTTTCAGAGTTTTACGCTACTTACCACACGCCTGCCGTAGGCGCATCAGGAGCGGTTTACGGAATTTTGGTAGCATTTGGTATGGCATTCCCGAATGCAAAATTGGCCTTGATCTTTTTCCCGGTGCCTATCGCCGCAAAATATTTTATTCCCGTAATTATTTTAGGCGATTTATTCTTCGGGTTCACAAATTATTCTGTTGGAAACATAGCCCATTTCGCCCACGTTGGCGGCGCTTTAATCGGATTTATAATCGCTTGGTATTGGAAACAAAACCAATTTAAACAGTGGAACTAAATTGAGCTTCATAAACGACATAAAACAAGCTTTTAACAAAGCCAACATTGTTGAAAAAATATTATACATCAATGTATTTTTATTTTTAATAACGGCATTGTTCCAAGATTTTATCATTAATTGGTTTGCTTTACCAGCTGGTTTTGATGATTTTATACACAAACCCTGGACACTGATTTCCTATGCATTTATCCATCAAGGTTTCTTTCATGTCTTGTCAAACCTGTTGGTTTTATATTATCTCGGAAACTTATTTCTGAATTTTTATTCCAAAAAACAATTTTTAAATTGTTACTTTTCAGGAAGTATTTTTGGAGGCATTATTTTTTTAGGATACTATTATTTTATCCACAAAGCCGAAGCGGGTGCTTTAGCTGGTGCTTCGGCGGCTGTAACAGCTATTTTTATAGCCATCGCAACCAGAATACCTCGTTATGCACTGCAACTACGTTTTATTGGCAGTGTTGAATTGTGGGTAATGGCTGCAATTTGGGTGGTTTTAAGTGTTTTACAAATTGCAAGTCCCGAAAAAGGAAGCGCCATTGCACATTTAAGCGGTGCTGTTTTTGGTTTTATGTATGCCAAACAAATGGAAAAAGGAAATGACATTGGGAAATGGTTCGAAAGCATTATGAATTTTTCCTCAAATACCATCAGTACAAAAAAATCGGGACCTTTAAAAACTGTTTATAAATCGGGTAAAAAAAGTGCTGAAGAAGAGGTTTCAAAAACAAAACAACGAAAAATAAATGATATCTTAGATAAGATTAGTAAATCGGGTTACGAAAGTTTGTCCCAAGAAGAGAAAGATTTTTTATTTAGATCCGGAAAAGAATAAACTATGAAACGAGCATAACAAATTTTGATGCACACAGAAATGATTAATAGCGAACTGCATCTGTACCAATAAAAAATAAAATATAAACAGATGAAAAATTTAGGCCTTGTCGATAAATTTATTTTTATCCTGAATTCGCTTTTTGCCACATTGCTTCTTTTGTCGTACCTAAATTACTATGTTTCCCCAAATACCATTTCGTTTTTCGCATTGATAAGCTTGCTAATTCCTGTTTTAATAGTCATAAATGTCCTATTTGCAGCTTATTGGCTCATCAGATTAAAAAAACAAATATTTCTCTCATTATTTGTGTTGGCCGTTGGCTATCAATATATTACAAAATTTTATGCCTTTAGAGAAAAAGAAGTATTACTGACAGATGATGTGAAGATTATGAGCTATAACGTAAGAATGTTCAATCTTTACAATTGGATTGACGAAAAAAATGTGGATGAAAAAATATATGATTTCATCAATGCTAAAGAACCGGATATTTTATGCATTCAAGAATATCATTCTTCCTTAAAAAAAGGATTAAATTACCCGTATGAGTATGTAAAAATAAGCAATGAAAACAACCATTTTGGGCATGCCATTTTTTCAAAATTTAAAATCATAAATTCTGGATCCCTTAATTTTTCCAATTCAGGCAACAATGCCATTTTTGCTGACATAATTAGAAACCGGGATACAATTCGCGTATATAACATTCATCTTGAAAGCTTAAATTTAAGTCCGAAAGAAGATTATTTCACCCAAGAAAACTCAGAAAAATTTAAAAGAAGGGTTGAAAAGGCATTTAAAATTCAGGAAAATCAAGCGATTTTAATTGCAGACCATATAAAAAAAACCAATTTAAAATCCATTATTTGCGGAGATTTTAACAACACCGCTTTTTCTTGGGTTTACAATCATTTGAAAAAAGGAAAAAATGATGCTTTTGAAGCTGCCGGAAAAGGCTTTGGAAGAACTTTTGATTATAAATTGCCTGTGCGCATTGATTATATCTTAATTGATGACCTTATTGAAGTCAATAATTTTAAGACGTATGAAGTGAAATTTTCAGATCATTTTCCTATTATGGCCCGAATAAATTTTTAGGACAAACTGATAAGTGTCATTACTAAAAAAATTATTATTCCTTATTTTTCCGAACCATTTATAAAAACAAACCTTTCATGAAAAAAATATTTTTATTTCTATTTTTAGGCACCTTTATTTTAGGATTTTCACAACAAAAAACTTTAAGTTTGGAAGATGCCGTTTTAGGCTATCAAAAAGGCTTGAATCCTTCCTCATTAAGCGACCTGAAATGGGTAAATAATTCGAATAGTTACGTTTTTCAAAAAGACAATGCACTGATTTTTACCGATGCCGTTTCAAACAAGGTGACCAAAAATATTCCCCTTTCCGATCTTCAAAAAAGCTATCCTGAATTGACGCGATTCCCGCGAATCATGGAAATATCAATCAATGAGTTGGTTTTTTCCTATAAAAATTTTATTGAAACCTTTAATCATAGCAACTTATCAAAAAGCGCTTCCATTTCTTTTGATGAAGCAGCTGAAAATACGGAATACAATTCCAAAGCCAAAGCAATTGCCTATACCTTAAACAACAATTTATATATTGGAACTGCGGAAAACCCAAAAATTGCCGTGACCAGCATTGAAGATAAAAATATCGTGTCAGGGCAAGCGATTCACAGAAGTGAATTTGGTATTGTGAAAGGAACTTTCTGGAGCACAGAGGGAAATTATTTGGCATTTTACCAAAAAAACGAAAGCAATGTAACGGATTATCCATTGGTTGACATCACCACTTATCCTGCATCGCTAACAAACATTAAATATCCAATGGCCGGACAAGGAAGCGAAATTGCCAAAATTGGCATTTATAACTTGCAAACGCAACAAACTGTTTACCTTGACATCAATACTTCTGATGAACATTATTTGACAAATTTATCTTGGACTCCCGATGAAAAATATGTGTTGGTTGCCGAAATAAACAGAGGACAAAATTACGTTTGGTACAATCGATACGCTGTTTCAACAGGGAAAAAAGTAAACACCTTATTTGAAGAAACGAACGAAAAATGGACAGAACCTGAGCACGATGCCGTTTTTTTACCCAACAGCAATACCAATTTTTTATGGTTTAGCGAACGCGACGGATTTATGAATTTATACCATTACACCACCGAAGGAAAATTTATAAAACAATTGACAAAATTCAATTGGGTGGTGACCGGAATTTTAGGTTTTGATGAAAGCGTGAAAAATGTGTTTATTACCGGAACCGGTGCTGATCCAAGAGAAATGCATGCCTTTAAAGTGAATTTAAAATCCGGAAAATACACCAAATTAACAAATACAAACGGTACGCATTCCACCCAATTAAGCACCAATGGCCATTATTTAATTGACAGTTACAGCAGTTTAAGCATTCCAACAAATATTGAAATTGTTGACACAAATAAAGGGAAATCAACTTCCATATTCATTGCTGAAAATCCGCTAAAAAATTACAACTTGGGAACTACTGAATTTGTAAACCTAAAAGGAAAAAACGGCACCGATTTGTATGCGAAGATCACAAAACCCGCCAATTTTGATGCCACAAAAAAATACCCGGTTTTGGTGTATGTTTATGGTGGCCCGCACGCGCAATTGGTCAAAAATTCGTGGTTGGCAGGTTCAAATTTATATTTATGGATGGTTGCATTTGCTTCCTTAGAAAATTATATTGTATTTACGCTTGATAACAGAGGTTCAGAAAACAGAGGTTTTGCTTTCGAAAGTAGTGTTCATCGCAATCTGGGTGATGCTGAAATGGAAGACCAACTTACTGGAATCGACTATTTGAAATCGCTAAATTTTGTGGACACTAAAAGAATTGCCGTTAATGGCTGGAGTTATGGCGGATTTATGACCACGAGTTTAATGTTGCGGAATCCTGGTGTTTTCACGACTGCTGTTGCAGGCGGACCGGTAACCGACTGGAAATATTATGAAGTGATGTACGGTGAACGTTATATGGATACACCACAGGAAAATCCGGAAGGTTATAACAAAGCAAAAGTTCACAATTATATAAAAAATTTAGACGGTAAATTATTGTTGATTCATGGCAGTGTTGATCCAACTGTGGTTCCGCAACACAGTATGACTTTATTGCAGGAAGCGGTGAAACAAAAAGTACAAATTGATTTTTTCACTTATCCAATGCATGAACACAATGTTGGCGGCGTTGACAGGGCGCATTTGATTAAAAAAATGATGGATTATATTGTTGAAAATAATAAAAGGGTATCAGAAGCTATTAATTTATAATGGAACCATTAATTTTAATTAGCCCCGACAAGAATTCATCCGTTAAAATTGACAAAGGCGAATTAATCAGCTTTTTAAAAAATAAGGAAGAACTGATTCATCAAAAAGGGCAACCCGGGTGGCGGAATTCAGATACCGAAATGTTTCCGGTCATTGGTCCAACCGAAGCGAATGATTTTATGGTTGCAACACCTAAAGGTGATTCTATCCAGGATCAGCACGGACTTTTAAGGGAATTAACATACAATTTGGTAGAAAACGGTGAGAATTTTGCTATTTTTCAAAAAGAATATGCTGCAAATACAATCATAAAAAATTCAAAATTCCCTGAAAAATCTCCCAAGGAAAAGTTGCATTGGCCGTATGATTTCAGGTTTACAA
>JAAFHC010000088.1 GCA_010906935.1 Gelidibacter sp. | reverse complement strand
TTGTGTTTAAATCGGGTGTTGAAATGTTTAATTCAATAGATTTTTCAACGGCGACTCTGATATTTTCTGCTTCATCAAACAAATTAAAATAATCAAGTAACATGGCAGCAGCTAAAATGGCGGCCAACGGATTGGCGATGTTTTTGCCTTTTTCCTGCGGGTAATATCCGTGAACGGGTTCAAATAATGCGTGATGTTCTCCAACAGATGCAGAAGCCAAAAGGCCAACCGAACCTGAAATAACACTGGCCTCATCAGTTAAGATATCGCCAAACATGTTTTCCGTTAAAATAACGTCAAATTGTTTTGGATTCAAAATAAGTTGCGTAGCTGCACGGTCAACAAATAAAAACTCCACTTTTACATCAGGGTAAATTTTTGAAATTTCTAATACTCTTTTTCTCCAAAGACGTGAGGTTTCCAACACATTGGCCTTATCAACCAAGGTTAATTTTTTTCTTCTGATGTGTGCAGCCTTAAATGCCAAATGGGCAATCCTGTCAATTTCCTTGGAAGTATAAGTGCAATTGTCTGAAGCTGTATTTCCGTCTTCACTTAATTTTTTCTCCCCAAAATAAATTCCACCGGTAAGTTCTCGATAAATTACAAAGTCAGCTCCCTTAATGACTTCTTTTTTTAAATTTGATCTGTGAATTAAGGAATTGTAGGTAATTAATGGGTGAATATTTGCGAAAAGCCCCAAACTTTTTCGAAGTTTAATCAACCCTTGTTCTGGACGTACTTTTGTATTTGGGTTGCTGTCGTATTTTGGATCGCCAACGGTACCGAATAAAATAGCATCAGCATCAGCACAAATTTTCAAGGTTTCATCCGGCAGTGGATTTCCGGTTTCTTCCATGGCTTTAGCCCCAACAATTGCTTTTTCAAAGTCGAAAGTATGGTCGTATTTTTCTGCGATTGCATTTAAAACTTTTATGGCTTGTTGGGTTACTTCTGGACCAATTCCATCACCAGAAAGCACTGCTATTTTTAATTTCATGGGTCGTGTTTATTTTTTTAGGTCATTGCAGAAATCTATTCTGTAACTTAACGAATCAATCTGTTAAAATAATAATTATTTTGTTATGGAAGATTGTTGGCGCTTCTTTTTTTAGTTATTTAACAAAAAAATTAAATAGCGATACTTGATTTATGGATGTGGTTCAATTCCATTAAATGACGAATATCGTTGTCATTCACTTCTTTGTGATGGTCAGCAAATTGCAAAAATTGGGGATAAATATCGTCCAACTCAACTTTTGTAAGGTCATAACCCACATTTTTAGCCCGGTAAGCTAATGCAGCTCTTCCGCTTCTGGCGGTCAATATGATGGAGGATTCGTTTACGCCAACATCTGCCGGATTGATAATTTCATAGGTTTCACGATTTTTTATCACACCGTCCTGATGAATTCCTGAACTGTGTGCAAAAGCATTTTCACCAATAATTGCCTTATTTGGCTGAACAATCATGCCCATACTTTGTTGTACCAGCTGACTGGTTGAATATAATAATTTTGTGTTGATATTAGTGTCTAAATTCAAATAAGGATGCTGTTTTAAAATCATGACGACTTCTTCTAAGGCAGTGTTTCCGGCACGTTCTCCAATACCGTTAATTGTGCATTCAATTTGTCGAGCACCATTTTGAATACCCGCAATGGCATTTGCTGTTGCCAATCCCAAATCATTGTGGCAATGGCAAGAAATAGTGACGTTATGAATACCTTTAACATTTTCTTTCAAAAATTTAATTTTGGCGCCATATTCATCGGGCAAACAATAGCCAGTAGTATCGGGAATATTTAAAACGGTTGCGCCGGCTTTTATCACTTGTTCACAAACTTTAGCTAAAAATTCATTATTGGTCCTTCCTGCATCTTCAGCATAAAATTCAACATCTTCAACAAATGTTTTGGCATAAGCTACAGCTTTAATCGCACGCTCAATTATTTTATCAGGTGTTGAATTGAATTTATAAATAATATGGGAATCGGAAGTTCCAATTCCTGTATGAATTCTTGGGCGTTTTGCATATTTAAGTGCCGCCGCCGCAACTTCAATATCTTTTTGGTTTGCACGGGTAAGCCCGCAAACAGTTGCGTTTTTAACTATTTTTGAAATTTCCAAGACTGAATTATAATCGCCCGGACTGGAAACTGGAAATCCAGCCTCAATCACATCAACACCTAAGATGTCAAGTCGGTTCGCGATTATTATTTTTTGTTTCAGTATTTAACTTACAGCCAGGCACTTGCTCCCCATCTCTTAAGGTTGTGTCAAAAATTTGAACGTTGTTTATACTCATTTTTAATTTTTTTATTACATTATAGATTGTCAAAAATAGGGGTATGGATTTTTTATATACTTTTGTAAATAAGATAGTTTACTATATTCAAGACCTAAAACGAATATTTAAAAAACTGTTATTCAATACAATAAAAATAATTTGGTTACAATGGCTATTGATCAAAAAGATGCGCTTTTTATGTTGGTGAAGTCCCTTTCTAAATCGGAAAAGCGGCAATTTAAATTGTATGTGGGAAGATTGGGCGGAAACGCGGATGCCAATTTTATGGCTTTATTTAACTTATTGGACAAAGTGATGGAGTATGACGATGAATTGATTTTAACCAAAACAAACATCAAAAAGCAACAAATATCGAATACAAAGGCACACTTGTACAAACAAATCTTGGTGAGTTTGCGCTTTAATCCGGTGCACCAAAATGTGAGGGCACATATAAGGGAGCAATTCGATTTTGCGGCGATTCTATACAATAAAGGCCTGTATAAGCAAAGTTTAAAAATTTTGGATAAGGCAAAAGAGCTGGCGCTACACAACGGCGAAAATAATTTGGCCTATGAAATTGTGGAGTTTGAGAAAGTGATAGAATCGCAATACATTACCCGAAGCATGAGCAACAGGGCCGATGAATTGGCGATTCAGGCAAAAGAGTTGAGTTTAAAAAATGTTCGCATCAGCAAATTGTCAAACCTTTCTCTTCAATTGTATAGCTTATTTTTGAAAGAAGGCTATGTAAAAGACGATGAGGGATTAAAAAGAGTGACGGCCTATTTTGAAAAAAAGTTACCGAAATACAAATTTTCTGAATTGGGTTTTAGGGAAAAATTGTTTTTATACCAGGCTTATTTATGGCACAGCTTTATTTTACAGGATTTTGTGTTGAGTTATAGATATTCTCAAAAATGGGTCGATTTGTTTGAAGAAAATCCGGAAATGAAAATCCAAAATCCGGTATTTTATTTAAAAGGTGTCAATTATTTATTGGAATCCCTTTATTTGATCAAGCATAAAACCAAGTACAATATTGTCTTGAAACATCTAACTTCCGACATCAAAAGCGAAAATATTGCGATGAATGAAAATACCAAAACTTTGGCGTTTTTATACTTCAACCAAAATAAATTAAATTATTATTTTTTAGAGGGAAAATTTACGGAAGGCCTCAATTTTGTGTCGACTTTATTGCAGGAAATCCCTAAATATGAAAGCAGTATTGATGCGCATCATATTATGGTTTTTTATTATAAAATTGCCTGTATGTATTTTGGTGCAGGCAAAAATGAGGAATGCATTTTCTACCTTGAAAAAATCATCGACAACAAAGAGTTAAAAATGCGTGAAGATCTGTTGTGCTTTTCACGTGTTTTAAATTTGGTGGCCCATTATGATGCCGGCTTGGATGACAATATCGAAAGACTGATTGTTTCAACGTATCAGTTTTTGATAAAGATGAACGATATGCATCAGATACAGCGCAAAATGATTCAATTCTTAAAAAACCTAAAAAATATTTATCCACAGGAACTTCACAAAGCATTTGTGAATTTGCATGGGGAATTGGCTAAATATGAAGATCATCCTTATGAAAAAAGGGCATTTTTATATTTAGATATTTTGTCGTGGCTGGAAAGTAAAATTAATCATGTTTCCGTTGAAGAAATTATAAAGCAAAAGGCAAAAAAGTTGATAAAATAAATAAAGTGCCTAAAACTTTTTTTATAAAATAATATTTTTTAACCTTGTGCTACAGATGAAAAAATTTAATGTCAATATCATTTCTATAATTATTCTTGTGATTCTTTCACGAGCAACTTAGGAATGCAATTGTAGTTTATAAAATTATAAAAAAACCTTCCTAATCACCATTAGGAAGGTTTTTTTATGGTATAATCATTGTAAAAGTAATAGGGTTAACTATATGAAAAACAGAAATATAACCAACATTAATAGCAAGTGAATATTGTAAAATAAACAAATGCCAATAACACAATACAAATGACAGGTTTAAATTAGCCGTTTATTTTAAAACGGCGATGAAAACTTAGGTTTTATCAATAAATTATAACAGAATTATATAAGAATTACCATAAATGCAACTAAATAAGTACAGTAAAAGAGTTACCCAAGATGAAACGCAGCCTGCTGCCCAAGCCATGTTATATGGTGTTGGTTTGACTGATGAAGACATGAAAAAACCCCAAGTGGGTATTGCTAGCACCGGTTTCGACGGAAATCCGTGCAATATGCACTTGAACAATTTGGCCTATAAAATAAAAGAGGAAGTCAATAAAAAAGATCAGGTCGGACTCGTATTTAACACGATTGGCGTAAGTGACGGGATTTCTATGGGAACATCGGGGATGAATTATTCCTTGCCTTCGCGCGATATTATTGCCGATTCCATTGAAGTGGTGATGAATGCCCAAAGTTACGATGCTTTGGTGACCGTTGTTGGCTGCGATAAAAATATGCCAGGCGCCATTATGGCCATGTTGCGGTTAAACCGACCGTCATTAATGGTTTATGGAGGAACGATTGCTTCAGGAAGATATAAAGGAAAAAAATTAAATATCGTTTCCGCATTTGAGGCCTTAGGGCAAAAAATTGCCGGAGTGATTTCAGAAGAAGAATTTAGGGAAATTATAAAAAATGCCATTCCGGGAGCAGGTGCCTGTGGCGGAATGTACACGGCCAATACCATGTCGTCGTCCATTGAAGCCTTGGGCTTTGCATTGCCCTACAATTCCTCCATTCCTGCTGAAAATCCACAAAAAGAAACGGAAACGGAAAGAATAGCTTCCGCGATTAAAAATTTGTTGGAGCTCGATTTGAAACCTATGGATATCATTACCAAAAAATCGTTGGAAAATGCGGTGACTTTGGTAAACGCCTTGGGCGGATCAACCAATGCAGTGCTTCATTATTTGGCAATTGCACACGCTGCAGACATCGATTTTACTTTGGAAGATTTTCAACGCGTGAGCGACAGAACGCCGGTCATTGCCGATTTAAAACCAAGCGGTGAATATTTGATGGAAGATGTTCATGGGGTTGGAGGAACGCCAGCCGTGATGAAATATTTACTAGAAAAAGGTTTGTTGCACGGGGATTGTATGACGATTACCGGTAAAACGATTGCTGAAAATTTGGCCAATGTTACACCGTTAAGTTTTGAAGAGGACCAACATGTCATTCATACCACTGAAAAAGCCTTGAAATCCTCAGGAAACATTCAAATTTTATATGGAAACCTTGCCTTGGAAGGATCAGTGGCTAAAATAAGCGGAAATGAAGGAGATTTATTTGAAGGAAAAGCGGTTGTTTTTGATGGCGAACAAGATGCAAATGATGGAATTGGCGCAGGAAAAGTATCGAAAGGCGATGTAGTAGTCATTCGTTATGTTGGGCCAAGAGGCGGACCGGGAATGCCGGAAATGTTGAAGCCAACCTCCATGATTATGGGTGCCGGTTTGGGAAAATCGGTGGCTTTGGTAACTGACGGACGTTTTTCGGGTGGAACGCACGGTTTTGTGGTGGGACATATTACTCCCGAAGCACAATCTGGCGGCACCATTGCATTGGTGAAAGATGGTGATGTGATTGTGATTGACGCTAAAAATAAAACAATCAATGTAAAATTATCCGAGCAGGAACTGACTCTAAGAAAAGCACAATGGAAGGCGCCAGAGCCAAAACATAAAAAAGGAATATTGTATAAATATGCTAAAATCGTTTCAACAGCTTCTGAAGGTTGTGTAACGGATAAATTTTAAAACGATGGAAACATTAAAAAAGGAAGTTCAGGAAACAGCCGCCATAAAATCGGTAAAAATGACAGGAGCCGAAGCGGTGATCAGATGTTTGTTGGAAGAAGGTTCAACATTGGCTTATGGCTATCCGGGCGGTGCCATTATGCCGGTTTATGATGAATTGTACAAATACCGCGATCAATTTCACCACGTACTGTCACGCCACGAACAAGGCGCCATACATTCAGCTCAGGGATTTGCGCGCGTAACAGGAAAAGTTGGGGTTGTATTTGCAACTTCTGGTCCGGGTGCCACCAATTTGGTGACCGGAATTGCCGATGCGCAAATTGATTCTACGCCTTTGATTTGCATCACAGGTCAGGTAGGCTCTCATTTATTGGGTTCTGATGCCTTTCAGGAAACGGACATTATCGGTATTTCAACACCCGTTACCAAATGGAATTATCAAATAACCAAGGCGAGTGAAATTCCCGAGGTTTTTGCGAAAGCATTTTATATCGCTAAATCTGGTCGCCCAGGTCCGGTATTGATTGATATTACAAAAGATGCCCAATTTGGCGAGCTTGATTTTTCGTATAATAAATGCGTAAAAGTTAGAAGCTACAAGGCGATTCCGAAATTAAATATAGAAAAAGTAAAAGAAGCTGCGGAAATAATTAATGGGGCCAAAAAGCCATTCATTGTTTGGGGACAAGGCGTTATTATTGGTTCAGCAGAACAGGAATTTAAAAACTTTATTGAAAAAACAGGGATTCCTTCGGCGTGTACAGGTTTGGGCTTGTCGGCACTGGAAACAGATCATCCTTTGCATGTGGGTATGGTTGGAATGCACGGAAATTACGCGCCAAATGTATTGACAAACCAATGCGATGTGTTGATAGCCATCGGAATGAGGTTTGATGACCGCGTTACCGGGAATTTAAATACTTACGCGAAGCAGGCAAAAATTATTCATTTTGAAATAGATCCTTCAGAAGTGGATAAAAATGTGAAAACCGATGTGGCCGTTTTGGGAACAGTAAAAGAATCTTTGGTCGAGATTATACAGTTTGTAAACAAAGCGAACCATCAAGAATGGATGAAGGAGTTTCATAAATTGTATGAGATTGAGAAAGAAGTGGTGATTAATGAACAATTAAATCCGACAAAAGAAGGCTTGACGATGAGTGAAGTTTTGGCCGGAATCAATAAAGAAACCAAAGGCGAGGCGGTCATTGTATCCGATGTTGGCCAGCACCAAATGATTGCGTGGCGTTATGCTAAATTTACAAAAACCAGAAGCAACATCACTTCCGGCGGATTAGGAACTATGGGATTTGCCTTACCGGCAGCCATCGGCGCAAAAATGGGTGCGCCGGATAGAGAAGTCATCGCCATTATTGGTGACGGCGGTTATCAAATGACCATTCAGGAATTGGGAACCATCCTTCAAACAAAAGCAGCGGTAAAAATTGTGGTGTTAAATAATAGCTTTTTAGGAATGGTGAGGCAGTGGCAGGAATTGTTTTTCGACAGGCGTTATGCTTCAACAGTGATGACAAATCCCGATTTTGTGAAAATAGCCGAAGGATACGGCATTTCAGCGAACAGGGTTTCAAAACGCGAAGATTTGGCCAGTGCGATAAAAACAATGATAGCTTCAAAGGAATCTTATTTTTTGGAAGTTGTTATTGAACCAGAAAGCAATGTATTTCCTATGATACCAACAGGAGCAAGTGTTTCAGATATAAGATTGAGTTAGCTATGGAAGAAAAAAAAGTTTATACCGTATCGGTTTATACCGAAAATAATATAGGAATATTGAACCGATTGTCGGCCATATTTTTAAAACGCCATATCAATATTGAAAGCATGACCGTTTCCGAATCGGAAATTGACCATGTGCACCGATTTACCTTTGTGGTGATAGTTACTGAAACGTTGATTCGCAAAGTCGTGCTTCAACTTGAAAAGCAAATTGAAGTGATTGGCGCTTTTTTTCATACCGAAGATGAAATTATTTATCATGAAACGGCATTGTTTAAAATATCGACAGAATATTTATATGATGAACATATTCAGAATAAATTAAAATTCAGAAGAGCCCATATTATTGCAATCACAGAGCGTTATTTTGTGATTGAGGCTTCCGGATTAAAAGAGGATATTGACAATATGTATCAGAAGTTAAAGCCTTATAAACTGTTGCAGTTTGTCCGCTCCGGACGTATCGCGATTTCAAGACCAAGAATGGATATATCAGAAGTGTTGAAAGAAATAAGCCCCCTAGCCCCCGAAGGGGGAATTAATAATGGGTAAGGAAAAGGTTAACTTAAAATTAGCCAATTAGCCAATTAGCCAATTAACCAATTAAACAGTTACACAATTAAACAGTTACACAATTAAACAGTTAAACAGTTACACAATTATACAAATAAACAGTTACACAATTACACAAATAAACATATTAAAATGGCAAATTATTTTAACTCATTACCGTTACGTTTACAATTACAACAATTGGGAATTTGTGAATTTATGGATTCCTCAGAATTTGAAGACGGTGTGAAAAAATTGGAAGGTAAAAAAATAGTTATTGTGGGCTGCGGCGCGCAAGGGCTAAACCAAGGGTTAAATATGAGAGATTCCGGATTGGATGTTTCTTATACTTTGAGAGCAGAGGCAATAAAAGAAAAACGTCAATCTTATAAAAATACGGCAGATAACAAATTTAAAGTTGGAACTTATAAGGAAATGATTCCGACGGCCGATTTGGTAATCAACTTAACGCCCGACAAGCAGCATACAAGTGTGGTCTCGGCAATTATGCCTTTAATGAAAAAAGGAGCCATTCTTTCTTATTCTCACGGATTTAATATTGTGGAAGAAGGCATGCAAATTCGTAAAGACATTACGGTAATTATGGTGGCGCCAAAATCGCCGGGTTCGGAAGTTAGGGAAGAATACAAACGTGGATTTGGTGTGCCAACCTTGATTGCGGTGCATCCTGAAAACGACCCGAATGATGATGGATTTGAGTATGCAAAAGCGTATTGTGCGGCTACGGGCGGACATAAAGCTGGAGTTCTTCATTCTTCTTTTGTTGCTGAGGTAAAATCGGATTTAATGGGGGAACAAACCATTTTATGCGGTTTGTTGCAAACTGGTTCAATATTATCTTTCAATAAAATGGTTGAAAAGGGAATTGACCCTGGTTATGCTTCAAAATTAATTCAATATGGCTGGGAAGTGATTACCGAAGCCTTGAAATATGGAGGTATCACCAATATGATGGACCGCTTGTCGAATCCAGCAAAAGTTAAAGCTTTTAAACTGTCAGAAGAACTAAAAGAAATTATGCGTCCCTTGTTCCAAAAGCATATGGACGACATTATGAGCGGCGAATTTTCTAAAATAATGATGGAAGATTGGGCAAATGATGATAAAAACTTATTAAGCTGGAGAGCGGCAACAGGAGAAACTGCCTTTGAAAAAACAGCAGCAGGAAGCATGAAAATTACCGAACAGGAGTTTTTTGACAATGCCGTTTTAATGGTGGCTTTTGTGAAATCGGGTGTGGAATTGGCTTTTGAAACCATGACAGAATCGGGTATTAAAGAAGATTCTGCGTATTACGAATCACTTCACGAAACACCGTTAATTGCAAATACTATTGCCCGCAAAAAATTGTTTGAAATGAACAGAATTATTTCAGATACTGCCGAATATGGATGCTATTTATTCGATCATGCTTGCAAACCATTATTGGCCGATTTTATGAAGAAAATTGATACCGATGTGATTGGCAAAAAATATGGTGAAGTAAAAGACAACGGCGTAGACAACAAAGAACTCATTGAAATTAATGAAGCCATCAGGTTCCATCCTATTGAATTGGTTGGTTATGATTTACGAGAATCGATGACCGCAATGACTAAAATTATTTAAAGAATATGGCTGATGACAGCTAAAACTCAGTTTAACCGCAAAGCTCGCAAAGTGGACAAAATGTTCGCAAAATGTTTAGTTTTTAATAAAATGCTTAGCGTTCCTCGCGAAAATACTTAGCGGCCTTCGCGGTTAAATAAGAGTAATTTTTAAATAGTTTCACATTGTTTTTAATTGACACCAAATTCAAAGAAGTTCAATTTGTTAAATTTGAGTGGGTTAACCAAAGTTTTGTTAATTATATAACAAGTTTCTATTTGCTTTCGTTTTTTAGTTAATTTCGCACCGATGAAAATATACAATTCAAATATAACTGCAAGAATACCCAGTCGCCTTTCCGGCTTACGCCGCCGTACGCGCTAATTCTACCTATTAAAAAGCAGTTATTAATTTTCATTTTTTACAAAACCCATTTTGCAAAACTTTTTTAACATCACAACATTTTTAAACCTGATTTTATCAATTTCAGAAAGAATGCCTGTTCGTGTTATTTCCCGTCGTCGCCCCTTGAGGGCATAAGACTTTTTGAAAATGATGCGTTCGTTTTCCCCTTTAGAAAAATAGAATATTTTAATCCTGAATTTAACAATAAGCCAATGAAAATTGTCATCGCTAATGAATCGCATGTTCAATATGCTGAAATAATTTGTGAAACCATAAAAGAATCCGCAAAGGTCAGAGGTACCGGTATTGCTGAAAGAACTCCTGAGTACATTATCAAAAAGATAAGTACTGGCCACGCCGTAATTGCCACCCATAAGGGTGTGTTTGCTGGCTTTTGCTATATTGAGATATGGAGTAACAATGAATTTGTGGTAAATTCAGGACTTATTGTGCATCCTGATTTTAGAAATCAGGGCTTGGCAAAAGAAATTAAGAAACGGATTTTAGAGCATTCAAAAGAACTGTATCCAAATGCTAAAATATTTGGAATTACCACCGGACTTGCAGTCATGAAAATTAATTATGAATTGGGATACCAGCCGGTTACATTTTCTGAATTGACCACTGATGAAGATTTTTGGAATGGATGTAGAACCTGTAAAAATTTCGATATTTTAACAAGAACAGAAAGAAAAATGTGCTTGTGCACAGGAATGTTGTACGATCCAAATCATGAAAAAAACATCAAACAGCATGAGTACGATTCCAAAGTACTAAGTAGATTGAAAAAAATTAAACAAGCATTGTTTCTTAAAAAACATAAAGAATAAGATGGAAAAAGTAGTATTGGCATATAGTGGAGGTTTAGACACTTCGTTTTGCGTAAAGTATTTAAAAAATGAATTGCATTTAGAAGTCCACAGCGTACTTGTAAATACAGGCGGATTTTCAGCAGATGAATTAGAATCCGTAGAAAAAAGAGCTTATGAACTAGGTGTTTTTTCGCATACCAGTAAAAATATTCTGGAAGAATTTTACGAAAAAGCCATCAAATACATGGTGTTTGGAAATGTCCTTAAAAATAATACATACCCGCTTTCTGTAAGTGCTGAAAGGGTTTTTCAAGCCATAGAAGTGGTGAAATATGCCAAAAAGATTGGGGCAAAATATGTTGCGCATGGCAGTACGGGAGCCGGAAATGACCAAGTGCGATTTGATATGATTTTTCAAATTTTAGCACCCGAAATTGAAATTATTACGCCTATAAGAGATTTAAAATTGTCGAGACAGGAAGAAATTGAATTCCTGAAAAATCAGGGTGTTGATTATTCTTGGGAAAAGGCAAAATACTCCATCAATAAAGGAATTTGGGGAACCAGTGTTGGCGGTGTTGAAACATTAACTTCTCATCAGGGTTTACCCGAAAGTGCATATCCAAGTCAGTTAGAAAAAACAGAACCTACAACAATTAAGCTTCATTTTGAAAAAGGGGAATTGGTTGGGTTGAATGATGAATTGGATACTTCCGTAAATACGATATTAAAGTTAGAAGCGATCGCTTCAAAATATGCTATTGGAAGAGATATTCATGTTGGGGATACCATTGTTGGAATTAAAGGAAGAGTTGGTTTTGAAGCAGCTGCAGCTGTTGTCACTATAAAAGCGCATCATTTATTAGAAAAGCATGTGTTGTCTAAATGGCAACAAAACTTAAAAGATCAATTGGGAAACTGGTATGGAATGTTATTACATGACGGACAATATTTTGAGCCTGTAATGCGGAATATTGAAGCGTTTTTAGAAGATTCTCAAAAGACAGTAACCGGGGAAGTTTTTGTAACTTTAAAACCATATCATTTTAGTTTAAACGGTATTGAATCTAAACACGATTTAATGAAATCGAAATTTGG
>JAAFHC010000087.1 GCA_010906935.1 Gelidibacter sp. | reverse complement strand
GATTTGTGCGACGTAAAAATCGGAGATTTTTCCGCCAGCAATATTTTTATTGAATGTTTGTCAGTTTGTACTAGTTCAAATTTAAGCATAAATTTTATACGGTGTTGCCAATAGTGTTTTTTGTTCAGTTGAACTGCTGCTCTTGATGAAGATGAAGAACGATTGGTTGAATTTGACTTAAAAAAAGTATTAGCTGAAGAAAGAGAATTATTAGAAGTTGAAAATTTAAAAAAAGAAATGACCACACATTTCACTGAATTAACTCTAAATCATCTTTCAAAAAACGCCCCTTCTAATCATCAGATTGACAAAATAAAAAGACATTTATTAAGTATTTATAGAAAGTTCATTCGTAATGGTGATATGAAACTTTTTATTAATGATGAAGAATTAATATATGTGGAACCGGAAATATTAAAGGCCCCTTTCTATAATGACATCAATGCATCATCTGTTGAATGGAAAAAAGAGATAAATTTTTCAACAGGCAAGTATAAAGTGAATGGATTCATTGCAATACTAAGCACTATGAGTTCCAGTACGGTTAATGGATTATCTCTTTTTCGAAGAGGAAGAGTAATTGAAGGCAGTCATGATGAAAAATACAGACCAAAAGTACTTTGTGGGCAAAATGGTTCCCCAAGATATAAAAGAATTTTTGGAGAATTAGAACTTGAAGGTTTTACTGTTAGTTTTAATAAAGGAAGTTTTCAAGAACATGATGATTTAGAGGCATTGATGGAAGCTTTAAAAACAGAAATATCAAGTAAAGAATTTGACTTATATACACAAGCAGAAAAATACATAAAGCCTAAAACGATTGAGGATAACAAAGTTGTTGGAAAGAACATTGTAAATAATTTAAAAAAAACAGCTGATAAAGAAGTACTTAAAACTAAACTAGATACTTCAATAAAAGAAATTGAAAATGAATCTCTAGCAGCAAATAATATTGAGTTTTCTAATAAAGCTGAAGCAATTGACTCTCATGAAGAAATTATTGAATTGAAAGGTGAAAAATATAAATTACGTCTTGAATTAATAACCGAACATGCAGTCTCCGATTTATATTCAATGATAATTCTTGAAGATGAACTTTTTTCAAAAAAAGTGATTTACAAAATAAATCTTGCGCACCCTTTCTTTACTCGATTTGAAAAGTTAAAAAAGGAAGAGGATTATCAACCCATTTTGTTAATTATTAGATCGCTTGTTCTAGCAGAAATTATAGCACCTTCTCAGGGAACTAAAGGAGCTGGTAATGTAAGATTGAATTTCAATTCTTTTATAAAAAACCTATAAACTATGGCAGATAGAATTAAAATTATCAATGATAATAAATCTGAATTTAATATAATTCAAGGTTCGAGAACCCTAGATTTAATTAATCGGCTAACAAAATTAGATAATGAGGAAAAGGAAACTTTGTTATATGAATCTGAAAGCATTTTAAAAAATTGTATAAATCCTATTGAAACAATTGGAAGTACGACAGGTATCGCTATTGGCTATGTTCAAAGTGGTAAGACAATGTCATTTACCACATTAACCGCATTAGCAATTGATAATGGTTTTCGCATAATAATATACTTTGCTGGTATAAAAGTTAACTTACTTGAACAAACTACAAATCGACTAAAAAAAGATTTACTAACTGATTCAGATAATAGTAGGTTTTATAAAGTATATCAAAGTCCTACAATAGCAGATAATGTTCATTTAAAAATAAAAGGTGCTTTATTACTTAATCACAAACCGGCTATTCTAATTACAGTTTTAAAACATTACAAGCATATTTCTGAGTTAACCAAGATTTTTGATACTTATGAGGTTAAAGAAGCTCTTGGAAATAATGGTGTTTTAATCATTGATGATGAAGCTGACCAAGCTAGTTTGAATACTTATGGAAGAAAAAATAGTAAAAGTGAAGATTGGGAAGAAGATGAGTTCAGTTCTACTTATTCAAGCATCTTAAATTTGAAAGCCGCACTACCTAATCATTCATATATTCAATATACAGCAACGCCACAAGGCCCATTATTGATTAACATAATGGATTTACTTTCGCCTAAATTTCACAAAGTATTAACACCCGGAAAATCATATACAGGAGGCAAAACATTTTTTGAAGATAATACAGATTTGATAATCTCTATTCCTGATAAAGAAGTATATCATCACAAAAAAAATCAACTTTCAGAATGCCCACAAAGTTTAATTAATGCACTACAAATTTTTATATGTGGTGTTGCAATTACTGTAAATATCGAAGAAAAAGAGAATTTTCTCTCTATGTTAATACATGCGGATAGTTTAAAAGATGTCAGCCGTCAATTTTATGATTGGGTAAAAATGTTAAAAGATAGTTGGGAGGATAGATTAAAATTACCTGATGGTGATCCAAGCAAATCAGAACTTATCGAACAATTCAGAGAAAACTATATTGAATCTGTACGAAGAATTCAAAATCCACCAGAGTTTAATGAGGTAATAATTGAGGTCTTACAAGTTATCCTTGACACGAATATTGAATTAGTTATTGCAGGTTCTAAAGAGATTGATTGGAGTAATGCAACAGCCCATATTTTGGTAGGTGCAGATATGCTTAATCGTGGTTATACAGTTGAAGGATTAATGGTTTCATATATGCCAAGATATAGTATTGGTAAATCTAATGCAGATACAATTCAACAGCGTTGTCGTTTTTTTGGATATAAAAGAAATTTCCTAGATAGTTGTAGAGTATTTCTACCGAACGAATCAATAATGGAATACAGGGAATATGTTGAGCATGAAGAGATATTTAGAGCTAATTTAAAAGAACATTCATTAGAAGAATATGAACAACTTCTAATATTAAGTGGTAATGTAAATCCAACAAGAAATAACATCTTATCAGTTGACTTGATAAAGCATAAGCTTAGCGGTTGGAGACAACTAAATGCCTTGCAACATATTGATGAAAACAATGTTTTTGTTGAGAACTTTATAGCCAGCAATACTTTTAAAAAATATGAAGATTTTGGTACTCCAGACAGACGCCATAGTTATTTAAAAATTGAAATTAATGCAGCAATAGAATTTTTAAAGAATTTCAAAATTGCCAATATGCCTGATGCGTTACGAAAGTCTTCTACTATACAGTATCTTAGGTTTTTAGCTGATAAAAAAGAAGTAAATCATGTTTGCATTTTTCAAATGGCTTATGCAGTTGAAGAAGGACGACGAAGAAGTTTAGATACTGAAGATGGTAAATTAAAAATCAGCAATATTTTTTCAGGTCGTGCATTATCTGGAACCGATAAATATCCTGGAGATAAAGGAATAAAATTTGAAGATTCTATATGTCTTCAAATCCATAGAATTAGATTAAAACATCCATCTATGCAATGGGGCAATAAATTAGTTCACACTCTTGGTATATATTATCCAGAAGATTTTGCACATTCATTTGTCGGCATTAATAAATAAACGTATGCTATCTATTTTTAAAATATTCCAAGATTTAAATAATAAAATCCCTAATAAAATAGACGGTTTTACTATTGCTAATTTACCCAAAATAAAAAATCATAAAATTGGATTGTCTAAAGAAGGCTTACCATTATTTTTTATTAAATGTGAAAACGAAACTAATGAGAAAGCATTAGACTATAATTTAGAATCTATTTCAATTCAATTTAATCAAAAATGCCAATTATTATCAAATGACAAAAAAATTGCTGAAGGCGTTTATACGATTATCGCTCTAAAAACAGATTCGGTTGATTTACAGGAATATTTTTTAAATATTTTGTACTTTGTTTTGTTAAAACTACCTGCAATAGCAAAGTTAAAAGAACTTAAAATTGAAGTTGAAAAGTTGATTAGCTTATTCAATAAATTTTCAAAATTACCCACAAAAACAATTCAAGGACTTTGGGCAGAACTTTTGGTTATTGAACAATCAAGTAATCCAGAATATTTAATTAAAGCATGGCATTATTCTCCAACGGATAAATTTGATTTCAATGATGGGATAGACAAAATAGAGGTTAAAAGCACAGCTAAAAGTCGAAGAATTCATAATTTTTCTTTGGAACAATTAAATCCTAATAAAAACTCAAAACTTATTATAGCTTCAGTATTTGCAGTTGAAACAGGAAAGGGTAAAACTATTTTTGATTTAGTGAAATTGATTAATGATAGAATTAAAAACAACGAAATTTTGTTTAGAATTAATGAAGTGCTTTTAGATACATTGAATAGAGATTTTGAAAAGGCTTTTGAGCACTATTTTGATTATCAACTTGCTTTGGATTCATTGGCTTTTTTTGATAGTGAATTCGTCCCAAAAATTGAAGTTTCGTCTATTAGACAAGAAATTTCAAATATTCATTTTGATTGTGATTTATCAAAAATTGAAGAATTAAAAAAAATGTCAACCAATTCTTTGTTACACAAATCTTTAATAAAGCAAACAATTAGTTAATCCATAATATGAGGAATATATTAGCAAAAGAACTTAAAATAAAATTCGTTGAAACACTTAGCGGTATTGACGGATTTAGTTATGAAGATGGAAATCCATTTCTCATAAAAATATATGATAAACCATTTTTTATTTTTCTCAAAAATTTATCTCCAGCATATTTTAAAAACTCTCCAGATGTAACCCGTGTTCAGCTACCATTTAGTGATCATTTTGATAAAATATTTAAAGCCAATATTCCTTTTATAATTCTTGGTTATGATGTGGATAATGATACTGTGGTTTGTTGGAATCCATCAAAAATTAAGGAAAGATTAAATGCGAAAAGCAACGTTTCTTTATATTCCAGAAACTCTCTTCAATCTGATATAAAAAAGGATGAAATTAAAACAGGTTTTCTTTCCAATGGAGAAAAAATAATCCTTTTTAGACGAGAAGATTTACAATTGTTTTTTGAAAAATTACCCGCTTTATTTGATGATAGTCAAATGGTTATTAAAGATAATGAAGATGTCGTGTCTGAACTAATTGAAATTTATTTTCCAGATAAACTCTATGAAATAACAGATATACAAGTATTGAATTTAATAAACCCATTGTTAGAAAAAAATAGAGTTCTTGAAGCTGTAGAAATTTGTACAAAGTACTACCAAGACAAATTTAAAAAGATGTCTTTTAAAGATTGGTTTGCATTAATTAATAATATTTATAAAAAACAAGATTTTGATAATTAAAAAATATGTTTAATACAAAATACTTTATTCAAACAATTTATAAATATGTCAGTCGTGAAGACCATATAGCAACATTGTCAATTTTTCCGAAAACTAAAATTCATAAATTATACAGTATTAATTTAACAGTTGTATTTCAATATACTCAAAAAGAACTATTAGGTTTAGAAATAAAATTTAAAGATAAAAATATAAAAACGATTAGTTATGCCAAATAAGAATCATTTAAAACTACTCTCTAACAAGCAATTGGAAAAAATAATTCCAATGAAATTTATATATGGATTTGGCAAAAAGGATGAAGATGAAGATGAAGAACAAAAAAATTATTATAGAATTGCTCAAGCATTAAGTATTGACAGAATAAAGTTTGACAAAGAAATTCAAATAAAAAAAGAAAGAAAAGATACTACGTTAAAAATTCCATATAATATTAACCATGTATTATTTACGTTCCAAGGTCAATTTGTTATTAAAGATTTTTTTAATAAATATTATACTGATTTTGGTTTAGAAGCAATTGATTTTTATGATTTTGGTAAAAAAGGATTATTTGCAATAATTGACCAAGATAAATTTCAACTATTCTTAAATGAAATAAATAAATTTATTGAAAAAGAATACCTACAAAGTACTGATATAGAATACGATAATTATGTTTTATATATAGCTTCATTCAAACTATTGCAAATAAATGAAATTTTAAAATTTCGTTTAGACCTATACCAAGGACTAATCTATTTGTCTTTAATCTCATTACCATTAAATGAGGGAATTAAAAGCCAAATTCTTATAAGCTTATATGCCTTTTTAGATGAAAAAGGTATAACATATAAATTTGATGAATTAAACGAAAGAATTGAGCTAGACAATCCAAATCCAGAGTTGTTAAGGGTTATTATAGAAAACTTTGATATTATTGAAAGTGTTACAAATTCTGTTTTCACAACAGTAAGACCTGGTGAATTTAATACGGTTACACGCCAGCAAGCTTTTACGATTATTAATGCAGAAGAAGAATTACCTATTATTGGAATAATTGATACAGGTATTAGTGCTACAACTGCTTTAGGTTCTATAATAATTGAGGATAGAACATTTACACTAAACGGAGATCCTTTGGTTGACGTAGCCAATAGAAATCGTTTAGGTCATGGTACTCCTGTAGCAGGTTTAGTAGCTTTAGGTAAACTAAATCACGGAAATAGTTTTAATGGTGAAGTGAGAGCAGATGCAAAACTATTATCCATTAAAATTTCAGAAAATGGCAATGGTCATATTTCAGAAATAGATTTGATAAAAATGCTATATGATGTGAAAGTAAAATATCCTCAAATCAAAATATTTACACTAACAACTTGCTACAACAGGTTTAAGAATGTGAATGAAAATTTTTCAGATTACACATTTGCATTGGATAAGTTTGCGTATGATACAGATAGCTTAATCTTTATATGTACAGCCAATAATGACGATTGTATTAATAATAATAGCGCTTATGATTTAACTTATTTTAACTCAAATAACACCAATCTATGCACACCTGCTGACAGTATGAACAATATGACAATTGGTGCTGCTGGAGATAATTTAGGTACTGGAGCTTTTATGGGTATTTCAAGTGGACGTGAGTTTCCGGCTCTTTATTCAAGAAAAGGACATGTTGATTTAAGTTTAGTATTTCCAAAGAATAAAACTAATAAAAATTATTTTAAACCTGATATTATCGAAAGCGGTGGTGATGTTGGCTTTTATAATTCAACTACTTTAGATTGGACAGACGATGCTGCAATGGAATTAATTTCTGCAAGACCTGATATAGGGTTGGTGAAAGAAGCAGGCACTAGTTTTGCAACACCTTTAACTGCAAATTTAGCTGCAAAAATTCAAAAGCAATACCCAGAATTACATCCACAAACCATAAAAGCTTTAATAATCAATTCAGCTTCTCTAAATAAAATTCCATTTGATAAATCAATAAAAAAATTGCAAAACAGAGTGGCAGGACATGGATTTGTTGATAATTTTAAAAGTGTTTTTTCAAATGAAAATTCGGTGACCTTAATACTTGAGGATTCAATAACCGATGATGATTTAAAAATATATCCTATAAATTTCCCTAACTATCTAATTGAGGATGATTTAGGAAAGAAAAATGGCATTGTGAAAGTTACTGCAACATTATGTTTTAGTTTTTTACCAATAAAAAATAATCAACTTTCATATAATCCACTTCACATGGCTTTTTCAATCTTCAAAAATCATTCAGCTGAGGATATTATTAAAACAAATGAGGATGTTAACTCTAAACTTAAATCTACATTGTCATGGTCTCAAAATGGTAGATATAAATCAAAACCATTACCTTATTCTAACTCTCAAAAAATTATACTTAATGTAAATGTAAATGATTTGGTTAACGAAGAAAATACATTTAAGTTAGCATTACATTGTATGGTGACTGAACAAATTGTAGGAGGTATTCCAGGAGATTATCCAAAAGAATTTCCATTTTCATTAGTAATAAATATTGAAGAAAATACAAAAGTAAAAACAGATAAATTATATGACGAGATACAATTAATTAATGAAGTTGAAGTAATTGGAGAATTAGAAATTGATACCGATTTAGATATCGAAGGATTAGATGCCTAATGATTTTTTTTCTGATTGAATTAATTCCATCCATATATTGGTATCAATATAAGTAACCAAACTATTAATAGGGCGGTTTTTATCAAATAATGATTTTTTTATTGCATTAATCAATGTTTTTTGAATACTGTAATAAGACAATCCTTTACACTCTTTAATAAACTGTTTTGTAATAGATTTGTTTTTAAATTTAAATTGGCCGTCTTTTAAAGTTAGGTCAATCAATTCCTTAATTTCTTTTTCAGTTGGTAAACTAAAAGTAATAATATTGTCAAATCGTCTTAACAAAGCATCATCAATCATGTCTTTCTGATTAGTTGCTGCAATTACAATACTGCTCTGTGGTAAATAATCAAACAATTGCAAAATAGTATTTACAACACGTTTCATTTCTCCATGGTCTTGGCTGTAATCTCTTATTTTTCCTAGACTATCAAATTCGTCGAGAAAAATAATACAATCATCTAAAGAGGCTTTTTTAAATATTTTTGATAAATTTTTACTTGTTTCTCCTAATTTAGAGGAAACGATTGCTCCTAAATTTAAAACAATCATCATTTTATTCAATTCTCCAGCAATTACATATGATGCCAATGTTTTTCCACAACCTGAAGGCCCATGAAGTAATAATTTATTAGAAACTGGTAAATTAAACTGTTGAAGTATATCTATTTTATGATGTTCTTCTATAAAAAATTCAAGCTCATTTTTTATTTTGTCCTCAATTACAATATTACTTAAAGTATAATCTGAAGTTATTTTTTCTAAAATTAAATCAGATACTTCCTTATCTTCTATACGATTAAAATATTGATCACTACCTACTTTAGTAAGGCTATTGTTTTTTTGTAAACGAATAGAATCCTTAAGAATAGATTGTAATTGAATAGCGAAATTTAACTTTTTGGTGTTTTTGGAATGTTCAATCAACTCGTTCAGTACACTCAATAACTTTTCTTGATCATTTTCAAGACCGTATTTAGCTATTTCTTTTATGTAATCGAATTGACTCATTTTTGATATAAATATAATAAACAAATATACAAAAAATGCACAACTTTTGATTTTAGTATCTATTTCATTAAAAAAACTTAGGATTTCATGTATAAATTACCTCATTCACCTTTACAAAATCCTCGTTTAGTCCAAGTATTCCTAACTCATAGCTGCCGTTTGCTTCATAGCTTTTCCTACGCGAAGCCGAAGGGTTAATTTCTTTTTTTCTATATCATTTTGTAATTTTAATTAAGATTTCAAAATATATATAGCATATGGAAACTATTGAATTAACAAGAATACAGTTATATGATTTAGTTTGGTCAACACCATTATCTAAGTTGACACTAAAGTACGCACTTTCAAATGACGGAATTAAGAAAATTTGTAAACAGTTTGACATTCCTATACCAGATAGAAGTTATTGGTCAAAACTCAAATTCAATAAGAAAGTTAAAATAGAAAAACTCAATCCTGTGTTCGGTGGTGAAGATAAAATTATTCTAACGCTAAGAGAAGAAGGCAATCCAATTAATGTAGACCAAACTCCACTAACAATAAGAACCAAAGAAATCCAAAATGATCCAAAAGCACCTTTAATTGTTCCGACTAAAATAACAAAGCCCGACATACTGACGATTCAAACACAAGAATATTGGAAGGAAAGCAAGGGGAATATCTTTTATGATAAATATAAAAAGTTGCGTTATCCAATCAGAGTGAGTGAAAAACAAAAAGAAAGAGCATTGCGCTTTATGGATACATTAACAAAATTGCTGCGCCATAGAGGCCATACGATATCTAAAGAATACAATGATACTTGTGTTCAAATTGACGGGGTTTTTATTGCAATAGATTTAAGAGAAGCGTCAAAAAGAGTTCCAGCAACTTCTTCTTACGGTAGCTCAGAATTGGTTCCAATAGGTGACCTTATTTTCAAAATTGGAAAATATTCACGAGAAAAAGAATGGAGAGATGGCAAAATAAAAATTGAAGAGCTTTTGGCTAGAATAGTAGCTAAACTTGAAATCTACGCAGAACTAGCAAAAATAAGAAATGAAGAATCCCGCATTTGGCGTTTAAAATATGAAGAAGAAGAAAGGCTAAAGGAAGAAATCAAAAAACGTAGAAATGAAGAAATAGAAAAATTCAATAAGTTAGTTGCCTTATCTAAACAATACAACAAATCCCTCTTAATCAGAAACTATATTGAAGCTAAAAAACAAAAAGCTGTCAACAACAACAATTTAACGCCGGAAACCCAAGAGTGGATAAATTGGGCCAATGACAAAGCAGATTGGTTAGATCCATTAATCAATAAACCGGATGATATCTTAGATACTAAGTAGATAGTT
>JAAFHC010000002.1 GCA_010906935.1 Gelidibacter sp. | reverse complement strand
TTTTTAAACTAGAGGCAATCGCAAAAGAAAAATTGATTTTAGAATTTTTTAAAAAAGAAAATTACCCAGAATTGGAAGCCAAAAAATTTTTCAACCATTACCAGGGAATTGGTTGGAAAGTTGGCGGAAAAACAAAAATGGTCGATTGGCAAGCCACTGCCAGAAGTTGGATGTTAAAAGCACAAGAAATGAAAATAAACACTTTTTCGCCACCAGTCCAAAATAGGGACAACCTCCATACCACTAAAAACAAAAATTACAATGAACCGCTATGATAACAGAACCACACATCAAAATCGAAGGCACCTCAAAATTTCAAATAGGAGAACTCAAAAACGACATCGTTCACTACGATTTCGAAAAAATAAAAACTTACCTCAACATCAAAGGCTATTTGCTTTTCGGATCAACATTCAAACTTTACCCGGAAGACGATCTTTTGCTGTATAAATTATGCTGCTACTTCATTCAAGACCATTACAGCTGTTCTCAAATGGGAATCGACACCAACAAAGGTTTGTTGCTTTCGGGTCCTGTGGGTTGCGGAAAAACATCTTTAATGAAGTTATTACCACACTTGGCACCGCACAAAACCAACTATGAAATCATCCCAACACGCAACATCGTATTTAATTTCAATGCCACCGGATTTGAAGTTTTAGACAGGTACAACGAAACCAGAAACTACTGTTTTGACGATCTTGGCATAGAACCAACCGGCTGCCATTACACCAAAGAATGCAATGTCATGGGAGAAATACTACTTTCTCGCCACGATTTATATATAAATTCAAAAAATTTGGTTGCTGAGCGGGGTCGAAGCAAAACCCACATCACCACCAACCTCAACGCAGAAGAGCTGGAACAACGATATGGAAACCGGGTAAGAAGCAGGTTACGTGAGATGCTGAACGTCATCGCATTTGATTCAAAAGACAAAAGACAATAGTTCAGCATTCACGAACACTAAAACAAATAAAAAATGGGTGAGTAAATGGGGAAAGTTATAGCATTTGATTCAAAAGATAAAAGACAATAGTTCAGCATTCACGAATACCAAATCAAATAAAAAATGAGTGAGTAGGTGTTTAATCTTATTGGCTTTATCTCATTTTATAATAAAATGCGTGTAGAAGTAAACAAATTGACATTATTTTTTTTGACATAATATTTTGTCTTTGGTTTATTTAGTTATTTTTTTACAGGAATATTACTAATTTCCTGCTTTTTATCCAGCCCATTAGACTATCAATAATCTGAATTTAAGGTTATTGATTTTTTAATACCACATTGAAATTCAGAAAAAGTATTTTACAATTTACAACTTCAATAGAAAAAATTTAAAAGCTAACTCGTATTATTTTTTCCCTGAATTAGAATATTAATTTAAAAATTAGCTAGAAAAATTGAAAAAATATTCTAAGTAGAGTTTTAGGTAATTAACCCCCTAAAGTTGCTGAAATTCCATAAATCTCAAAAATTGAAATAATTTCTTCTATTTCAATTTTTGAAGGAGTTTTAAACACCTTAAAATTAATCGAATTCTCTAATTTTAAATGCTTATTTCCTGCAATATTGTGATATGGAAGCAAGTTTACCACAACTCTATTACCTTCCAAAGAATTTATAAATTTTGCCGTTTCTTTAATATTTTCTTTTGAAGTATTCACCTCTTTAATTAGCGGAATCCTAAAAATAAGTTCACAATTTGTTTTTGCTAGTGCAACAATATTTGAAAGAATTTTTTCATTACCAACTCCTGTAAATTCTTTATGTTTTTCAGAATCCATCACTTTTAAATCAATCAAAAAAAGTTCAGTATGTTTAGCTACTTCTAACACCGTTTCTAATTTTGAAAAAACTGTTGTATCAACAACTCGGTGATACATTCTTTTACCACATTCTTTTAATGCTTCAATTAAATATTCTGAATGCATTAATGGTTCGCCTCCAGAAAATGTTACACCTCCACCCGACTGATCAAAGAAAATAGCTTCATTATCAATCTTTTTCATTAAGTCAGAAATTGGAACGGCAGCACCTAACATTTCAAATGCTTTTGTTGGACAAACCTCAGCACATTTACCACATAAATTACATACATTATAATCGGTAACAATCCCTTCAGAAGTCATTTTTAAAGCATCATTTGGGCAATTTTCAACACAACTTAAAGCACCAATACACTTTTTGGCATTGTACATTTTCTGCACTTTTGGCGACATGCTTTCTGGGTTATGACACCATTGACATTGTAAATTACAACCTTTAAAAAATACCGTTAAACGGATTCCTGGTCCATCATTAATGGCAAATTTTTTAATATCAAAAATTAATCCTGTACTCATTTAAAATGATTCATTTTCAGTTCTATCAATAACTTCTTGCTGTAAATCGGCATTCATATCATTAAAATAATCGCTATAACCTGCCATACGCACCAATAAATCTTTATAATCTTCCGGATTTTCTTGAGCCGCAAGTAAAGTTGCAGTATCAACAATATTAAACTGTATATGATGCCCTCCCAATGCAAAGTAGCTTCTAACCAATTGCCCTAATTTTACAATATCTTCATCACGTTTTAACAAACTTGGTAAAAAACGTTGATTTAATAATGTTCCGCCCGACTTTACTTGATCTAATTTAGTTAACGATTTTATAACGGCAGAAGGTCCGTTAGTGTCACAACCGTGTGATGGTGAAGTTCCATCAGAAATTGATTTGTAAGCCAAACGTCCATTTGGTGTTGCACCCATTACTTTTCCAAAATACACATGGCAAGTTGTTGACAACATATTTAAATGAAATGTTTCTCCTTTAGTATTTGGCTGTCCATCAATTGCGCTAAATAAATCATTATAAACATGCAAAGCAATAGCATCTGCATAATCGTCATCATTTCCATAGAATGGTGTGTTGTTAATAATGGTTTGACGCATAATTTCTTCGCCTTTAAAATTCTTTGAAATTGCATTTAAAAGTGCGTCCATTGAAAAAGTTTTATCTTCAAAAATGTGTTTTTTTAAGGTTGACAAACTATCCGTAACAGTTCCTAAACCAGTACATTGAATATAATTAGTATTATACCTTGGACCTCCATTATAATAGTCTTTCCCTTTTGAAATACAATCTTCAATTACTACTGATAAAAATGTTGCTGGGCTGTATTTTGCAAACATTCTATCTATGTAATTACTCACCAAAACTTTTTGATTTACAATATAATTCAGCTGTTTTAAGAAAGCATTGTATAATTCCTCAAAGGTTTTAAATTCTCTTGGATCTCCAGTTGGAATACTTACTTGTTTTCCAGTAATTGGATTTATACCGTTATTTAGGGTAATTTCAATAATTTTTGGAACATTTAAATAACCTGTTAAAATATAAGCCTCTTTTCCAAATGCGCCAACTTCAATACAACCACTGCAACCTCCTTCTCGTGCATCCTCCAATGATTTTCCCTGACGCAACATTTCCTGAATATAAATATCCGCATTAAAAATAGAGGGATACCCGTGTCCTTGTCTAATTACTTTACAGGCTTCTTTTAAAAATCGGTCGGGAGTTTTTGAACTAATATGTACAGAATTTCCAGGTTGAAGCACATGTAATTCTTCAACAATCTCTAAAATAATATAGGAAACTTCACTCACACCATTCGAGCCATCTTTTTTTACACCGCCTATATTAATATTGGTAAAATCATTATAAGTTCCACTTTCTTTTGCTGTAATTCCAACTTTTGGAGGTGCGGGATGATTATTTACTTTAATCCAAAAACAGCTTAATAATTCTTTTGCTTCCTCTCTTGTTAATGTTCCTTTCGCTAATTCTTTTTCATAAAAAGGTGCTAAATGCTGATCGAAATGACCTGGATTCATAGCGTCCCAACCATTCAATTCTGTAATAGTTCCTAAATGAACAAACCAATACATTTGAATAGCTTCATAGAATGTTCTTGGCGCATTTGCAGGAACCCAACGGCAAACTTCTGCTATTTTTTGAAGCTCTTGCCTGCGTTTAGGATTGGCTTCCTTTTCCAATTGTTCTTCCGCTAATTCGGCATGACGCACGGCAAAAAAAATTGCTGCATCACAAGAAATTTTCATTCCTTCTAACTGCTCTTTTTTATCAGTAGCTTCAGCATCATTTAAAAAATCTAACTTTTCTATTTGATCTTGAATTTCCTTTTTGAAATCAAGCATTCCCTTTTCATAAATTTTCCCGTCCAAAGCTGTATGTCCTGGCGCACGTTGCTCCATAAATTCTGTAAACAAGCCGGCTTCATATAAATTAGACCATTCTTTTGAAACATGGCTAAAAATTCGTTCTCGCATTGTTTTTCCATTCCAATATGGAATTACCTCTTTCTTATAAGTATCAATATCTGTTTGAGCAATGGTATAACGTTGCATTTCACGCGTATTTAATACGTGAAAATCTTCAACACTGTGACAGGTTAATTCTGGAAATGTTGGCACACATTTTGGTTTTGGCCCACGTTCTCCTACTATTAATTCCCCTTCACCTAAATAGATTGTTTTTTGTCTACAGATTTCTAAAAAATTTAATGCTCTTAAAACTGGAGTTGAATATTTTCCGAAGTTTTCTTTATAAAATTGTGTTTGAATTAAAGCTCTTTCAATAGATAATGAAGGCTCAGTTTCAAAACTTATTTTTCTAAGTTTTTGGATACGTTCATTCATTCCAGGCCCAATGGAATTTGTTATTGGTTTATAAAAATTACCTTGTGCAGATGCTGGTCTTTCAGGACTTAATACATTTTGATTTGTTTCCATAATTTTAGAATATAAACAGGTTTCAGTTTTAAACTGACAATAATGATACAATAAGTTAAAATAATTTTGGCAGGGAATTAGAAAGGTCGCTCAAAGAACATCAAACATTCAAAAAGCATCCTGTATGTTTTTATTAAGTTTGATATGTTCTTTTTAAGAAGCATTTAATCGAAGATTAATTCATTTCAAATGTACAAAAAAAGAGTTGGGAATTAGCTAATATTAACTTATATTAACACTTGAATTATGTGTTATTTTTTACTGTAAGTGAACTATAAAAAATTCGAATCGATTTATATTCCTTTTTCTTCTAAATTTTATCCTGAATTTTCAGGGATTTTCCCAGGGAGCTGTTGCCGATTATAAAAGAACGAACACTATAGACACTCTATTTAATGGAAAGGTCTATAATGCTCCTAATAATTTTCCTGCGCACCTCGACCATACCAGCTCACATTCTTATAATCTAAAGGTAGTATCATGGAATTACCAAATCTTAGCAGGGAAGTTAAATTTCCAGTATTGCCACCAAATTCAAATTGATTATCTACTTTTATAGTTCCGTCAGCATAAATATGATAGGTCATATTCATTGCTGAAGAAACCGAATCTAATTTATAGCTCGTTTTCACTTCAACAAACTCTTTGTTTTTACCCATACTGAAATCACTTAAAATCGGATGACATGTGACTTCCTTACAGCCCTTTGCACGCTTCTGAAAACTATTTCCGAAGTAATTATCAGTGGGAGCACGCCAAAAATCTGGTTCTGGTCCCTTTTTGATAAATTTTTTTCCTTTAAAAGTATAAGCAAAAAGATATCCTGTATTTTTATCGAAAGTTACTTCCATATCTTCATTGCTTATTTCAACCTCAGATTTGTCTGATTTGGTTCTCAATTTGCCTGAATTGACCTCTGGAGTTTCAGTTTTTCCTTCCTGAATTAAAATTTGCTTTCTGGCAACTACGTGTCCTTCGGGAATCAGGTTTTTTGTGTCTTTCATTTTAAAATAGAAAGCTTAGTTCAACCCATAAGTGCAACACATTTCTTTTTTATTACCCATTTATTGTTTTAGCCTTATAATATGCTGCTTATTGCTAATTGGTAGTATAAATGTTATTGTATTTTCTTGATTGTTTTTGATAGGGTTTAATTTTTTACCGTCAATAAACACCTGGCAATTGTTTTTTGAAAAAAGGGTCATTTCTGTGTTGTGACTAATATTAGCTTTATTTTCAATAGTTAATGTTATTTCATTTTTTACTTTAGAATAGGTTATAGGTGTATCTTTTTTAAAGCAATCTCTATTAATAACTTATACTTATTTTTTGCTTATTGGATACTATCCAAAATTTACTTAACACACCATCTTTTGGTATAACATGAAAGGTGTTATTTTTTAATGTATGGCTTCACCCATAGGTAAACCAGCCAAACAAGGGATCTTCTGCTAAAATGGTTGAAGCAGTTCTAAAAATGGCACCATTACCTTAATCTGCTTCTCCATCATAATTCCATGAGCCTCTTGGGTTCATTCTATCCTGTAACAAAATTCTACCATATTATTGAGGGTTAAATGCCCAACCCATGGGGCCATCATTTTCTTTTCCAGAAAACTGATATTCAAAGAGCTAGTAAAGTAAGATCAAGTAAGGGATTACTAGTACATATTTTCGGAAAATAGCATCTGCTTTTATAAATTTAATTTTTAACCCTTGATTCGCATTAATAGTTTTTAAGGCTCTCTTAATTTATTTTAACATCCAAAATATATGATTATAAAAAAACAAAGAGATAATATAATATATAATATTGATAATAAAACATAACTGTATCAATAGAAACCTACTTACTTTTAAAAAAAAGCACGTATTCAAAATGAACTATTGCTAAACTTAAAATACCATGTATAGAAAGCATTTATTAATTTTTATTCTATCCTGTCTAAATCTAATTACTTTTGGACAAAATTCTAAAGTATATACCCTTGCAGATACTTTAAGAGGAAGCATAACTCAAGAAAGACAGTGGTGGGATGTAATGCGCTATGACATAACTGTAAAACCGGATTACAACAACAAAATAATTCAAGGTAGTAACGCTATAACTTATAAAGTAACTAAAGGAAAAAATAATACAAAAATGCAAATTGATTTGCAAAATCCTTTGCTTATTGACAGTGTATTACAGTCAGGGAAAAAATTAAATTTCAAAAAAGAAGGTAGTGTTTGGTATATACAAATACCAAAATCCAAAGTAGCATCAACCCATAAAGTAGACTTATTTTATCACGGAAAAGTACATGAAGCCATAAAGGCACCTTGGGATGGAGGATGGATATGGACTAAAGATACCTTAGGCCGTCCTTGGATGACTGTGGCTTGTCAAGGGCTCGGTGCATCAGTATGGTATCCATGTAAGGACCATCAAAGTGACGAACCTAATTTAGGTGCTAGTCTTACCATGATTGTTCCAGACACCTTAACAGCTGTTGCTAACGGAAGACTACAATTTAAGAAAGATAATAATGACGGAACTACCACTTACAAATGGGCAGTGGTAAACCCTATTAGTAATTATTGTATCATTCCTTATATAGGTAAGTATGTAAACTTCAAAGAAAACTATAAAGGAGAAAATGGAAATTTAGACTTAAACTATTGGGTATTGGACTACAACTTAGAAAAAGCCAAAAGTTATATGCCTACAGAAGTCCACAATATGTTAAATGCATTTGAATACTGGATGGGACCTTATCCTTTTTATGAAGATGGATATCAACTAATTGAAACTTCACATACTGGAATGGAGCATCAAAGTGCTGTTTCTTATGGTAACGGATATAAACCTGGTTATCGAGGAAATGATGCTTCCAAAACTGGATGGGGAATGAAATGGGATTTTATTATCATTCATGAAAGTGGGCATGAATGGTTTGGCAATAACATCACAACAAACGATTTAGCTGACATGTGGGTTCACGAAGGATTTACAAATTATAGTGAAACTTTATTTGTCGGTTATCTATTTGGCAAAGAAGCGGGTAATGACTACAATGCTGGAATTCGACAAGGAATACGAAATGACCGACCTATCATACCTAATTACAATGTTAATGCTCAAGGTAGTGGTGACATGTACCCAAAAGCGAGTAATATGCTGCATGCCATACGTCATGGTATTGATAATGACAGTTTGTTTCGCATAGTAATAAGAGGGTTAGGAAAAGATTTTTATCATCAAACCGTTAGCTCTAAACAAGTTGAAAATTATATTTCTAAACATCTTAATTTCGATTACAGTAGAGTATACGATCAATATCTTAGAACAACAAAAATTCCCAATTTTGAGTTTTATTTTAATCCTAATAAGACTAAAGTTTTCTACCGATACAATAACTGTGTAAAAGGATTTAATTTACCATTGACCTTAAAAAATGATTCTGAAAAAATAAAAATAACGCCTTCTGATGAGTGGCAAAATCTTTCTATAACCAAAGAACAACAAATGCTATTCAATATAGAAGCCATTACAAAAATGTACTATATCAATCCAATTATCCTTACAAATATAAATTAGAAATAAAACATTTTATTACCAATACTAATTTACAATATCACTAACAATGAAAAAATTAACCTATCTATTTTTCTGTTTAATACTCAATCTGTTTTTCATTACAGCCAGTGCCCAAAAATTAAAATGGACTAGTGATAACAGTGGATATTATACGGTAGAAAAAGGAGAAATCATAAAATACCAATTGCCTGATTTTACTAGAACTACAATAATTGAAGCAACACAACTTACTCCAAAACAAGGAGGGAAATCATTAGAAATTAAAGATTTTGAGTTCAGTCAAAATGAAAAATTAATTTTAATCTATACCAATTCAAAAAAAGTATGGCGACAAGAAACTAGAGGTGATTATTGGCTTTTCACCAGGGCAACAAATGAACTGCTTCAAATAGGAAAAGGCAAACCAGCCTCTTCATTGATGTTTGCTAAATTAGCACCTGACAACAATTCAATAGTTTATGTAAGTAAACATAATTTATATGTTGAAGATATTAATTCAGGAAAAATAACTCCCTTAACCGTAGATGGGACTGACCGATTAATTAATGGAACTTTTGACTGGGCTTACGAAGAAGAATTCAATTGTAGAGATGGTTTTCGCTGGAGTCCTGACGGAAAGAATATTGCATTTTGGCAAATTGATGCTACTAAAATTAAAAACTTTTTATTAATCAACAATACAGATTCTCTATACTCGTACACCATTCCTATTGAATATCCAAAAGTAGGAGAAGATCCTTCGGCTTGTAAAGTAGGAGTAGTAAATATCTCTACACTGCAAACAACATGGATTAATATTCCAGGTGATTCAAAACAACACTATATTCCATTAATGCAATGGATTCCAGATGGTTCTTCTATAATGGTTGAACAACTCAATCGCAAACAAAACGAAGCAAAACTATTTTTATGTGATCCTAAAAATGGCGAGGCAAAACAAATTTACGATAAAAAAAACAACTCATGGATTGATGTAGTAACAACCGAAAATAATGGATGGAAATGGATTAATAACGGAAAAGAGTTTCTTTCTATTTCTGAGAAAGACGGTTGGCGTCATTTATATCGTACTAGCAAAAATGGAACAGTAGAAATATTGATTACTAAAGGAAAATATGATATAATAAATCTTGAATCAATAGACGAAAAGAATGGTTATGCTTATTTTTTAGCTTCTCCTGAAAATGCTACACAGCAATACCTATATAAAACATTGTTAAACGGGAAAGGAAAATTAATAAAAGTATCTCCTAGTGATGAGATTGGTACACATAAATATAGTTTTTCTATTGATGCAAAATATGCAAAACATAGTTTTTCTAACCACAAAAATCTGCACGTATTGGAATGGGTAAGTCTTCCTAATCACAAAACAATTAAAGAAATAAGTAGTAATAAGAATCCAAGTGGAAATGTAGAAATGATTCAAATTACAACAAGTGACAATATAACTCTTGACGGATGGATGATAAAACCAACCCCATTTGACGAAACAAAAAAATATCCTGTTTTATTTTATGTTTATACTGAACCTGCAAGTGCAACCGTAAAAGATGCCGCTGGTAATGCAGGCACATTTTTATACAATGGAGACATTGCTGCTGATGGATACATTCAAATAAGTTTAGATGGTAGAGGAACTCCTGTTCCAAAAGGTACGGCTTGGAGAAAAGCTATTTACCAAAACATAGGCATTCTAAACATTAGAGATCAAGCAATGGCAGCTAAAGAAATCCTAAAATGGCCCTTTGTGGATTCAGACCGAATTGCTGTTTGGGGATGGAGTGGCGGAGGATCAACTACGCTAAATTTATTGTTCCAATATCCAGAAATTTATAAAACGGGGATAGCTATTGCATCTGTTCCCAACCAATTATTATATGATAATATTTACCAGGAACGCTACATGGGTCTACCCCAAGAAAACAAAGAACCTTTTATAAAGGGTTCACCTATTACTTACGCCAATAAACTTCAAGGCAACTTATTGCTGATTCATGGAACTGGAGATGATAATGTACATTACCAAGGAGCTGAAATGCTTATAAACGAATTAGTAAAAAACGGAAAACCATTTCAAATGATGAGCTATCCAAATCGTACGCACAGCATCAATGAAGGAGTTGGAACTTCGGCACATTTATCTCAATTGTTCACAAAATATTTGAGAGAACATTGCCCTGGCGGAGGCAGATAATATTATTTTATAGACAAATATCACGATCTATATTTAGTAAAGAAACTTATAGCAATAGAAGGCAAGTCCTAAAAAAAGCAATTGGTAACGGCCTCATTATTTTACCTGGAAATGAAGAAGTCGGGATGAATTACAAAGATAATATCTATCATTTTAGACAAGATAGTAGCTTTTTGTATTATTCAGGTATCGACCGTCCGAATCTATTTTTAGTAATAGATGTTGGTGCCAATATTGAAATATTGTTTGGTAATGATTTAACAATTGAAGAAACCGTTTGGACAGGACCTCAAGAATCTTTGACTATTTCTGCAGAAAAATCAGGAATCACCACGGTTCAACCATCATCTTTTGCGGAAGCAACAATTAAAAATGCACTACAACAAAAACGTGTGATACATTTCCTACCTACTTACCGTGCTGTAACAACAAAAAAATTAAGCCATTGGCTCGGAATTTCTCCCTACTCATTAGCCGAAAAAGCTTCTGCTATATTATCAAAAGCTATAGTAGCGCAACGTTCCTATAAAACAAATGAGGAACTAGTTGAAATTGAAAAAGCAGTTGACATAACCACAGCAATGCACTTGAAAGCAATCCAAATAGCCCGACCAGGCATGGCTGAATATGAAATTGCTGGACAAGTAGAAGGCGTAGCTATTACTAATGGTGGTCATCTTGCATTTCCAACAATTCTAACCGTAAATGGGCAATATTTGCACAATCATGCAGGTAGTTCCATTTTACAAAAAGGACAATTAGTTTTATGCGATAGTGGAGCCGAAACAAACATGCATTACGCCGGAGACATGACAAGAACATTTCCTGTTTCTAAAACCTTTACCACACAGCAAAAAGAAATCTACAATATCGTTTTACAAGCTGAAGAGGCTGCAATTGCAACTCTTAAACCTGGCACTTTATTTAGAGATTCACATCTGGTTGTTTGCAAAAAAATTTTAATGGGATTGAAGTCTCTTGGTTTAGTAAAAGGAGATTTAGACGAAGCTACAGCAGCCGGAGTTCATACATTATTCTTTCAATGTGGTTTAGGTCACATGATGGGAATGGATTTACATGATATGGAAAATATTGGCGAAGAATATGTAGGTTATACCAATACATTAAAAAAGAGCACCGAATTTGGGCTAAAATCATTACGCCTAGGAAAAGAATTAGAAGAAGAATTTGTATTAACAGTAGAACCTGGTATCTATTTTATTCCAGAATTAATTGACCAATGGCAGGCAGAGAAGAAATACAGCGAATTTATAAATTATGATAAAGTACAAACCTACAGAAACTTTGGTGGCATACGTATAGAAGAAGATTTCTTAATTACTAAAGACGCCTATAAACTACTAGGTAAGCCTCTTGCTAAAAAAGCAGAAAATATTGAGTCGTTGAGAAACTATTAAACAATTTAAATAAAAGGAAGTTTAAAAATCCTTTTTTTAATGGGTAAGCACTACTAAAGATGTTTTGTATTCTCAAATTGTACTTTATAAGGAAAATTTTCACACTCCAATTTATCTTCCCAATCATGATGTATATGTTCTTTTGGCGCACCACTAACAACTAACCATAAATACGCCGTATTTTCTGGGACCTTAAAAGTAGCAGCATCATTTGCATCTTTGTACATAGCTCCATAAGTGCGGCTACCATCTTTTAACGAAGCAAGAAAACCATAGCGCCAAAAAGCTTTATCTGTTTTCACAGCACTATATCCTTTAGCTCCAGGGATACCTTTAAAGTTTACATTAATTTTTGTCCCTGATTTTGGAACGTTAAGTTTTATACCGTTGTATCCATAATTTTGTGGGCAATTAATAGAATCTATTTGATACCAACCATTATCAACTAAATGCAAGGTGGTTTTATGCATATTTCTGTAGGGTTTGGCTACGTTTTCTATTCTTTTTAAATCCCAACTAATAAATTTTCTTGAAGCGTCAAACATTTCATCATTAAATTGTTCCTGTGTTATGTTATTCATGCGCTTATAAGTCATAACGACGTCTTCACCTTTTTGAGTCGATCTGCATAGGTTGCCCCAAAACTCTATACCATGTTTGTTTGACCAATATTCAAGTACATAAGGTGAATGATACATATTGTAAGGGTGCAAAAAGGCATAATGTGTTCCCTTTAAAAAATCTTTTAGATGGTAGTTTTCAAAAGTCATCCATTCTGGATATACTTGCCATAGCATATATTGAGCGGACATTTCCATAACAGGACCTCTAGGACCTTTTTTGCTATCTGTGCGGCTCATGTACTGAAATGAATGACCAATTTCATGTGCCAATGCACCGTAGGGAGGCTTGTTTATTCGCTTGGCTGGAGTCCATAAAATCCCCACTTTTTCACCACCACCACCACCACCAAAAGCAGTGTTTTCATCCCCACCAAAAATATATATCAACAATTTACATTTATCGCTTATGGAACTTCCTTTTTGAACCAATTTTAAGTCGTTAACATAAAAATTATAAAAGCGTTCACATTCAACTATTACTTTTTTAGGGTCAAAACGTTTAGTAGAGTCTGCGTTAGTCATAGGATCATTACCATACTCTTTATTCCAGAACATGGCTATATTATCAGATTCTATCATTCGACTATAGCTGTAATCGCTTTCTGCATCTTCATAATTGTTCTTTTCTGGGACACGCCAAACTTTAGCTGGAATATAAACTTTTTTTGTTGAAATTTTTTCTTGGGCATTAATAAAACCAATACATAATAAAAAAACGAGTGTAAGGTTTTTCATAAAGTTATTCATAGCTCGATTATTTTTTGGTGATTATGGCAGCCCATCCTCCACCTTTAGCCATTTTTACAGTTACTTTTGAATTTTTTGTAACGTCGATGGTTTCTACTTTATAATCCTCTGCAAACTTATTAGCATTTACACCATCTTTAAAAATTTCCATTTTATAGTTTCCCTCTTCTAAGAATGATAAATCTAAATCTAATGTTCTTTCATCCCAATCGGTCATTGCTCCCATATACCATTTATCCTCTTTTTTTCTTGCTAAGGCGATATAGTTCCCTACTGAGGCTTCAAGAACATGTGTCTTGTCCCAAGTAGTTGGAATTTGAGTCATAAAATCTACCGTTTCTTGTTCTTCGTAATATCTCGATGGCGATTCGCACATCATTTGTAAAGGTGCTTCATAAATAACATACATGGATACTTGGTGTGCTCTAGTACCTAAACTCGAAGGACGGTCAAAACTAATAGCAAAGTTTTTTCCCTGTCTATTACTCATTGCTCCAGGTGTGTAATCCATAGGGCCTGCAACCATACGAATAAAAGGTAATGTTACATTATGTTCTGGGGTATTTTCATTACTCCATTTATTGTTTTCATTTCCTTTAACACCTTCATAATTGATAACATTTGGATACGTTCTCCGTAATCCAGAAGGTTTAAAAGCACCATGAAAATCAACTAATAATTCTAATCGAGCACATTCTTTTGCAATTTGTTCGTAGGAGTTTACCATGTATTGATCATTTCGTTGCATATAATCAATTTTAATCCCTTTTGCTCCCCAACTTTTATAGGTCTCAAGTATTTCGTTAAGGTTTTCGTCCAGTGGCTTCCAAAGCACCCAAAGAATAATTCCAACCCCTTTTTCTTTACCATATCTAATTAATTCTTTTACATCCATATTTGGATTAAAATGAAGAATATCAGTAGTCGATTTTGTCCAACCTTCATCTAAAATAACATATTCAATTTTGTTTTTTGAAGCAAAATCGATATAATATTTATAAGTGTCTGTGTTTAATCCTGATTTAAAATCTACACCGTAAATGTTGTTTGCATTGTACCAATCCCAAGCTACTTTTCCTGGTTTGATCCATTCGGTATTTTTTATTGCTGCTGGCTTTGCCAATTGATAAGTTAGGTTGCTTTCTACTAATTTACGGTCATCATCAGTAATCACAAAAACCCTCCAAGGAAAGTCTCTTTTGCCTGTTGTTTCTGCAATATAATCGGCTTCTTTTGTAATGGTTTGTACGCGGTCAGAATTTCCGTTTTTAGCTACAGCTTCTAAAACATATTTTGGAAACATTGCATCTAAAGTGTTATTTCCGTTACCTTTTAAGAACAAACCAGGGTAATCGTGAAGTGCTGTTTCGGTAAATAAAACTTTTGCTTTATCGGTAATAAATAGCACCGGAAGGCTACAAAATTCCTTAGAGGAAATATTCTTTATATTTTTATCTAAATAATAACACTCATTGTGAGAATACATAGATTCTTCAATAGGAAATAGTGATTTTGAACCTTCAGGGAAATTTAATTTTACTTCTTCTGAAATCACATTACGTTTTGCTTTAGCGTCATCTATAAACTGATAAGCGACACCATCATTATAAGCACGAAAGTTGAGTTTATAATTACCGTGATATAAAATCGACAGTTCAGTGTATTCGTCTTTTATTTCAGAATCTTTATGAGAAACTACTGGATATATAGTTTCGGAGACACTCTTGACTGTGTGCTTTTTAACTTTGGGTTTAAACCCAAAATCAGTACCTGAAGAAAAATCCATCCCTGCTTCTGCATTCTCAATAATTAGATTCCCATTTAACGAGGCAGACCATGAAACTTTGTCTGAATTATTTATTTTAATTTGAATACTTCCGTCAGGGGATTTAACCTCATAAGTTTGAGAGGAAGCTTGATATACGGATAGTAATAAGCCACATAAAATCAATAATCTTTTTTTCATTGTTTCTAATTCTTTAATTTAAACATTATTTATTTGAAGGTTCTTTAGTTTTTTTAGGGGTTGATTTTTTCATAAGATTGATAATATCTTCTTTGCTAAGTACATAATCATACATATTTAATGAAGCCATAAAACCTGAGTAATTTTCTCCAATATCAGAGGCTCCAATAATTATTTTAGCTCTGTCAGTAGCTGAAGATAGTAGCATATTTTGGGAATTATCTAAAACGCTATCTACATAGATTTTTTCTACAACGCCATCAAAGGTTAACACAATGAAATGCCATGTATTGGCTTCGGGCAGTGTGTTATAACGCATATCAAAATGACCATCTAAATGTGCTACGGCTCCGTAATGACCACTATTGTATGCTAAAGCATTGTAAGAGTTTGCCAAACTAAATTCACGCCTGTCGCACCATGAAGCTAAAATTTCGCCTTCTTTAGCTATTTCTTGGTTTTTCACCCATGTTGCAACGGTAAAAGCGCCATTCCAAGCTAAACTTTTAGGTACAGGTTGATCTAATACTAAAGCACCTTTTTTAAATTCGAAGGCTTTTATGCCAGTTTCTTTATCTGTTGAAATAGAAACATCGCCTTTTTTAGAAAATGTCCCAGCAATAGACCCTTTATTTAGAACTTCAGTTAAAATATCAACATTTAAATCTTTAGCATTTATATCTATTATTTTTTTATGTGAACTTACAGCAGCTGGAGCTTCATTGGAAGGTTTGTTTTTTAATTGAAGTGGGATTTCGAACATATCGCTATACACTTTTATGTTCCAAACAGCAGCAAGAAGGCCAACTTTTTCTGTAGCTAAAACAGTTAGTTTTAAGTAACGTGCTTTCCTGTTATTGTCATCAATCATTGGGCTTCCTGGCGTTTGATTATTTGATTTGTCTGAGTACATTTTCCAGTTTTTACCATCACTAGAATATTCTATAGTGTATTGGTAATAGTAACTAGCAAATTCAAATTGCGTCATTACTCTTTTAATTTTTTGTACAGATCCTAAATCAATCGTTAAATCTTGGGGAAGTGAGTTATTACCCGCTTTCCATATGGTAGCGTTGTTATTGTCGGTTGCATATGCAGGTTTGTATTCGTAATTGTATTCTAACGATTTTAAATGATAATAAGACGATGCCGTTACACTTGCATTTAAAGCAATATTTTTTGGCACGTTAGATTTTACAATATTTTCAATTCCTTTTGATGTAGGCACTACCGTTTTTATAGTAGAATCATTCTCAAAAATCATTTTATCGATACATACTTGTCTAGCAAGACCTCCGCGAGTCATCGGATAATCATGCTTATGGTAAACAATATAATAATCGTCCCCATCTTCTAAAACCGAATGATGTCCTGGTCCATGTGTAGATTGGTCTTCATTGGTACTTAAAATAGGGTTGTTAGCTCCCTCGGTAAAAGGACCATAAGGGGTGTCTCCATAAGAGTATCTAACATTATAGGTTTCATCATGGCAAGAAGCACCAGAGTAAATTAATATATATTTATCACACTTTTTCATCATATAAGCAGCTTCAAAAGGTTTAGGTGTTTGATTTAAAGGAATATTTGTTGAGTTTATCATGTCTTTCATGGTCTTGGTGTTTAGCTCTCCAACGGCATAACCACCATTGTAGTGAACCCAAGTACCCCAATATCCATATACTTTACCATCAGTATCTTTAAAAAACTGTGCATCTAATGAAGGAAAACCAGTTCTTGGGTAACCATTGGAAATTATAGGTTTATCATTTTCATTTAATTTTTTCCATGGACCTGTCGGGGTGTCAGATACATAGCCGTATATATTACACCCTATCTCGCAATTACCAAAATATAAATAGTATTTACCATCTTTACCTTCTATAATATCTGGCGCCCAGAAATTTGTAATGGGCATTGATGTAAATGGAGGAATTTCCATGGTATAATTGTACCAATTTTGTAAATCTTTGCTATACCAAACCGTAGGGGCACCAGAAGCTAACATTTCATTATCGGTAGTGGCATAGATATAATAAATATTCCCAAATTTTTTAATAGTTGGATCGGCAAAATAACCTGGAAAAATAGGGTTGCCAGCATTAGACAAATTAACATTTACTTTTTTTTGTCCATAGTTACTTATTACAAAGACTAGTAAAAAGTGAATCAATAGTATGTTTCTTTTATTCATTTTATCATTTATTTTAAAGACAACTTAAATTTTGGTCAATTTTTACTTCTTAAAAAACAACAAAGACAATCTAGATTAAAATTGCCTTTGTTATAAATTAACCCTTTAACTAATAAAGAATTATAATTTTATTTGAATACTTTGCTTTTGTAAAGGAATTTCGTAAGCACCTCTCACCTTAGCATAAGGTAACTCAATGTCTTTATTTATTCTTAAATAAGCATTTGGAGTAAACTCATTTTTACTATTTAGGGTAATTTCTACTTCGTCTGTTTTGGTATTGTAAGTCACTTTTTCAAAAGTACCAGCGTCTAATGTCAACCACAACTGTTTTTGGCTAATAAATACTTTAGATTTTGCAGCGGTTGTTATGTTTACTTCAACGATATCTTTTTTAGTGCTTATATTACCTCCAAAAGCCAACCATCCTAAATCATTATCTTTGGTAATATAAGTAGCCGTATTAACTGCGTATCCATAAAAACCAGATCCGTAATCTCCAGATAAGTAATCAATTCTTAACTCCGTAGGATATGAGTGAAATGCCGCAGGACCAAAACCATCTTCAGTAATATTGGAAATGCCACCTAAAAGACCACCATAACCAACTTTTAGCAAGTATAAATCATCTAATGTTTTTCTATATTGTTTTAGCACAGGTATAGCATTTAACGAAGATCCATAATGATGGATTTGACGTTCTACTCTTCTTAATTCTCCACCATATAAAAAGTCCCAATATCTACGGGCATTTCCATTATACGCCCAATGTGGCATTGTTGGCATATATGCTAAAATAGCATCGAGTGTCACATAGGCTTTACGGTTATAACCAAAGTAATCAGACCACATATACACTTCTTCTTGACCCGTAGAATCCCACGGCATTTCACTACCAAAAGGATAATCAAGTGCTTCCCAATGATCTGCTCTTTTTTTCATTTTTGATTCTAAATCTGAAGACATTACGGTGAAGTTTTCATTTTTTAAATCTTCTAAAATCAATAAGAATACAGAGCCTTCCATTTGACCAAACTGTGCGTAATATGGTGCTTGCTCTGTCATCGCAATACTTGTGTGGTATGCTTGTTTTAAGTACCAATCCCAAGTTCTATTATCTACCAAGCCTTTATGATACCTTGCTAATCTATACATGACCCAATAAGCAGCTGCAACATGAGGGTAATTATAAGATCTTCCTGTATCGTTGGCTTGTTCGTGGTTCCAAGCAGTCCATGATTTATAGTTTATATCATCACTATATGTACCTTTAGGTAAGGAATCTGGCTCATAATAAAACACACTTTTTTTAACGCCATATTTATGCTTGCCTTCATTGTATTGAATAACACCCCAAAGTGTATTATCTACAAACTGTTCTAGTTTTTTTATTTCTTCTTTATCTGGTTGAATCAGTTGTTTCATAATAGCAGCCAACCAACCACCAGCACCACCTTCATCGCTTAAACCACTAATCCAAGACCTACTATCTTTTGTTACCTGTTTTTTAGTTTTATAATCATAACTAATTACAGAAGGGTTTCTATTAAATGGGTCATTAGGTTCATCAAACCATTGTTCTGTAGTCAAGAAGTGCCCAAAATCTTTAACAACTTCTGTTTCTGATTTAATGATTTTATAACTTATGGTTTGTTTTAAGCCATCTTTATAATTAATGGTAAGTCTGGCTCTGCCCCATTTTTTTCCGTAAACCGTATATTTTTTTAATCCTTTATAGGTTTTTCCATCTTCTTTTATTTGGATGGCGCCTTTAGGCTCTACTTCAAAAGAGCTAACATCACTTTTGTAGTTTAAAAATAATTGTGCTTTAATGTCTTCAGGGATAACATAGCCTGGTATCCCAGTAGCTACCGGTTTGTTTTGTTCTACAAGTGTATTTTGGATATCTTTAATCCCTTCTGATAACACAAATTTTAAAGCGAAATTTTTAGATGCTTTTGATTTTAAAAGTAATGAGGTAGGTGCATTCCATTGGTTTGCATCTTTCCACTCGTTATCTGCGTAAGCTTTACTATATATCATCCATTCGTGAAAGCCTTCAAAAACTATACTTCTAGGAGTAGGGTCATCTAATAATGGGCGGTAGGCTTCAAAAGGCATATTCTCTTGAGGTAAAACTAATAATGCAGGACCACGACCACTAAGTCTTTTTACTTCTAAATAGCCCGCATCCATACCAATGTAAGGATCGAAAAATACGTTTTGTGCATGTGTTTCGTTAAGCGATTTTCCTTCTAAAATATTATTGAAAATCATAGGGATACCCAAAGCGCCGATTTCTATATTATTTGCAGATTTGTTTGTAATTTCAAATCGCATAACCAAATGGTCGTTATCTATTTCGTAAAAACGTTTTATAGTTACAGGAATATCACTTGGTAAAGTGTTCGCTAAATCTGAGCCAGCTAATACGGTTCCAGATGTTTCTAAAGGCATAACCGCAGCACGTTTAGCAGCTGTTGAATAGCTTTTCCAATCACTATTGTCTTCTTTTATTCTTAAATTAATATCACCTAAATGGTATAAACCATCTTTGTCTCGAATTTCCAATCGGTCGCTTGGAGTAAAATCGAAGTTTAAATTTTTTAAAGGTTTTAAACCTGCAACGGTTTGAGATGCTTTTACAAGTTTTAATTGAAAATTCGGCGTATTAAATTTTTGATAAACTTCTGCAATGCCTAATGTAGGTTCTTTTTCTTCAATTCTGCTCCAATATCCTTGTGCTTGAATCGTTATTGTTGTTATTAAAAATAATACTATACCAAAGCCATATTTTATATTCTTCTTCATAATTCTTTATTAGAGGTTATTTAGGCGGGGTCTAAAAATTCATTTTTCACCTTTGATTAAAGAAAAATAGTAGAGCCCATTAACCAAATTTTCTTTAACAGCTAAATTTACAATATGTTTTTTAAATTATTGCATCTAAAAATCGATTTTTTATGAAATTATATCTATCTATCTGTCTATCTATCAGCTAAATAATTTATAAAATAGAAATCCGAATAACCTGCTCGTATCGGAATAAATTATAGGTCAGATTTATTAACCCGATGATGCCACTTGCTCTGGTTATACCCACTGATTTTAATATTAACCCGTTCATACTCTGTTCCATAAATCCAAATACATGTTCAACCCTCGCTCTTATTTTTGATTTCTCACGATTATTTGCTTGCTGTTCATCGGTTAATGGTTTATTTCGGTATCCTTTTTCATTTACGTGGTTTTTCATCTTGTATTTGCTAATTACTTGTTCTTGCACTAAATCTTTACGCAGCCCGTTTTTTCTTCCTTTCCAAGTGTCTTCCGGAAATATTGAAATCATGTCCAAATCAATTTCTCCTATTCCTTCGAACGTAATTTTCACTTACGCTTTTGCTTCTGTTTGATTGGCAACAAGTTGCGCTGTATAGTTTTTCCACTCTGATGAAGTTGGCATAATACTGGTTTCTCCCAAAACATTTTTGTTTTGGTCAATAAATTGTACAATTATTTATTTCCTTTTCCTCTTTCTTTGGCATGAGCTTGCAACCAATCAAACTGGCAGTGATAATAATTATTATCAAGTTCTTTTCCATGTTTTGTCTTTTTCTTTCCACTTTCCCTTGAGGACGTTTTTGCAAGTGGCTGGGGGTTAATAATCCAATTTCACCTCCGTTATTTTTGTTGGCAACCAAACCTGCATTTCATTCTTTCCGCGATTAGCCCATGTGTAATAAGGAATGGCAATGATCTTTTTCTTTTCTATATTTAATGACAATCCATCATCACTTACTGAAACTATCGGCACCTCAGCTGTTAATGCTTTTACCGGTTCGTCCAGTACTTTATAATCCATCGTTTCAAACCTTGTATTTTCCGGAATAAGCACATTCCAGGCCTTGCCATTATTATCTGCTCCTTCTACACAATATACAATCGGGCCACGCTGAATGGCAATGCGGTTATGGTTCTGTTTCACTTCTGGTCTGGCCCCAATAATTTTTACTCCCATCGGGAAATCTATTTCTACAACATCATCTTTCTTCCATTCCTTTTCAATAATCATGTATCCATTTTCAACTTTATATTCACTTATTTTTCCATTTATTTTCAGTTGAGTGTCAAAATGATCTTGATCTGTCACAATGTTATATAAATTACCAGGTGCAGCTTCATTTTTTGCCCAACCAGGTATTCTGAGTTTCAGATCAAATTTGACCTTTCTTTCAGGGGTAAATATTAATTTAACCTTACCATCCCATGGATAATTCGTTTGCATTTCAACCGGAACCGCTTTCCCTAATTCTTTAAATGTTACTCTAGAAGGGTTGAACCAAAATATTGTATTACTACCCACAAATAAATTCACATAAATACTATTATCCGTTTTGGCGTAAATATAATCACCGAGAGAAGCAACTAGCCGGGCAATATTTGACGGACAACAAGCAGTACCAAACCATTCTCTGCGCTGATGCTGCCCGCGGGAAGCCAGCGGATTGCCATAAAAAAATTTATCGCCACTCAAACTCAAACCAACCAATGCGCCATTATATAAACTTCTTTCCAGCACATCAAAGTATTCAGCATTTCCTGTTAAAGAATTCATCCGTTGATTCCAGAAAACCATCCCCACACTGGCGCAGGTTTCGCAATAAGCCTGCTCATTCGGCAAATCATAATCAACAGAAAATCCTTCATTGCTTCCAGACGAACCAATGCCACCGGTGATATACATATTTCTGTACACCACATCTTCCCAAACCGTCCGCATCGCTTTCAGATAATCCGCATCACCGGTTTGTGCAGCCACATCCGCAGCACCGGTATACATATACATGGCACGAACAGCATGGCCGGTAATTTCCTTTTGTTGTTTTACGGGCACTACATCCTGGGCATAAGTAGTGTCTTTCCAAGCTGTCCATGTATAACCCTTCGCCAATTTTTTTCCACGTTCACTCAATAACCAATCAGCAAGTTTCAGGTACTTATCATTCTTTGTCACTTTATACAATTTCACCAGAGCCAGTTCCAGTTCCTGGTGACCGGTTACCCAATGTCTCTTACCGGGTCCGAACAATGCATCAAAATGGTCGGCCCATTTGATACACACATCCAAAAGTTTTCTTTTCCCAGTGGCATTATAATACGCCACTCCTGCTTCAATCATATGACCTGCATTATAATCTTCATGCATACTCATGTCAGTGTACCGATCCTTCAATCCCTTTAATGTGTACCATGTATTTAAATATCCATCCGGCTGTTGTGCTGCCGCAATCTTATCTATCCATTCATCGCATTTCTTTTCCATTTCAGCACCCGGATTAGTCTTCAATGAATACGCCATAGCCTCCAGCGCCTTGAATACATCACTGTCATCATAAAAAATTCCTTCATGCTGTTCACCTGTATTTCTTGCCACTTTTTCAAAATTGCGGATACGAGGTGTCGCCACTTCCGTCTGGTAAATGCAGGTAGCTAAAGTTTTAGTGGCCACTTTTTCAATTTTTGGTTTCCAGAAATTGTCCGTGATATTTACATCTGAAAAACTTACAGGTTCAATTTTCTGCAATGAGGTTTGTGAGAAAACATTAACAGAAACAGTAACTGTAATAAATAAGAGAATTATTTTATTCATAATTTAAGGTTTTAAAATTTTAGGTCAGATTTATTTGAATATCAATGTTTTAAATTATAGAACTCCCCTTTATTTAAAATCTGTTGAGAATTTCCACTTGGTTTTATAATTTTTATTTAATGGTAAATCTTGTAATAAGCTTCTTAATAACTCAATAGGCATCATATTTTCTTGTAATACACGATCGTGAAATTGCTTTTCTGTCCATCCTTTTTCTAGCATTTCATTTCGTAAAGCATAAAACTGCAAACCGCCTGTCATGTAAGCCATTTGGTATAATGGTGGTGTATAACTTGTAGCAAAAGAGCGTCTTACTTCTGCTTCAGCATTGGCGTACTCATGCCCCACTTCGTTTACAAGCATATCTATACATTGCTGAGGTGTCATTTCGCCTAAATGATATTTAAGCGAGAATATAATTCGAGCACATCTGTGAATTCTCCAAAACAGCATACCTAGTTTTTGTTCTGGTGTTTTTGGAAATTCTTTATTCCATAAGTTAATTTCCCAGTAAAGCGCCCAACCTTCCATCCAAAAGGGTGTGCTAAATGCACTACGGTAGCTTTTATTGCGGGCATTCATAAAAAACTGAAGATTATGCCCTGGTAGTAATTCGTGTTGTACCGTAGCCCGAGAAAAATTAGGATTGTTTCCGCGCATACTCATTAACTTATCGTCTTCACTCATATCTTGAGTAGGATACGAAATACTAATTTCCCAACCACCAGTAAAGAATGGATTTACTTTTTGGCGCTCTGGAGTCATCATAATCATGCCCCAAGTTTCTTTTGCCATTTCTGGGAATGTTATAAGATCGCGTTCTTCAATAAATTCAACCGATTGATTGTAAAGATCTGTAATAGCTTTAGGTTGTTCACCTGCAGGAACATAGGTGTTTTTCACATGCTCTAAGGCTGCTTTCCAGTCGGTTCCATAACCTAATTCTATTGATGCCTTTATCATTTCTTCCTTACACCAATCAAACTGCTTTTCGGCTATTTTAATCATTTGTTCTGGTGTGTACGGAATAAATTCAAAATTTAAACTTTCAATAAGCGCATCTCTACCAATTGGTTTACCAATAATACCGCTTCCATCGTCTTTTACACTTGTTTTAGAGTAATTGTCTTTTAGTAATTCGGCATATTCTTTTAATTTACTTGACAAATTTTCATAAGGTTTTTCTACCCACCATGTAAAATCGGGATCGTAACTGTAATAAAAAGAATAGGCTTCTTTTAGAGCATTGTTAAAAGAGCTAACAACTTTAGAAGCCTTTTCTGCCATTAACCAGTTTTTAAAAGGTTTTTCACTAATATCTTTAATTTCCTTTTCTACAGTTTTACTTGCCGTGTGTAATGTTGCTGCAAGTGCTTGTGCATTCGGTTTTTTACCGCGTCTTCTTTCTATTATAAAAGGATAAACATTTTTTGTAAAATCAGTTACATAAGCTAATTCTTTAAAAGCTTTATAGTCAATATTTAAAAAGTAGCTTTCTTTTGTAATCAGGTTTTTTAAAAGCAGGTAATCTACCTTTTCTTGTTGTGTAAGTTTTTCGAAATCTATGCTTTCGATTTTTTTATCCCAGTCATTATACAATATTGTAAATCGTTGGTAATATTCTTCAGATTCTTTGTTGTTGTAAAATGTATTTAAAGCACGTTTATCAGCTGAAAACATGTTTACAAGGTCTATTAGACTACTTTGAGCGCTTACCACCATAGTTAAAAAGAAGATGATTAAAAAATTGTATGTTTTTAAAGTTTTAATGTTCATAGCTTATTGTTTTTCGTTTACCTTTCTTACCCTGTAAATTGGTTCAGCTTCATTTCTGTTATCAGGTTTAATGGTTAGAGTTACTAGTTTTTTGTTTTAGTGCCTTAATCTCATAACTATTTTAGTGTAACATCTAGATAAACCGAATGGCGGCCGTATGTCTCATAAAAAGGTTTAAAAACAACTCCGTCAATAATAAACTGCAACTTCTTTGGATCACCTTCTATCGATTTGCTTATATCTTCAGCGTCTAAAGTTACTTTACGCCACTCTTTTCGTGGTTCAGTCTCTTGAGCTGCCAGCAAAACAGGTCCGTAAAACAAACTGGCGATATTTTGCTGATCCATCACCGGGTCTAAATGAAATTGAAACGGCATACGCAACTCAATCGTGTCTCCGTTTTTCCATTTACGGCTTAACGTAAGATAGCTTCCTGGTACAGCCTCAACTTTTTCGTTCTTACCATTTATCTTTACAGAAAAACCTTTGGTTGCCCAATGGGGTACACGTACATTTATATCGAATTTCCCTTTGCCTTTAATAGTTAACAGGGTATGGTCTTCATTTGGGAAAGCAGTCGTTTGCTTAATAGTCACATTCTTTTCTTTCCATTTTAATGTTGAAGGCACATAAAGATTAACATATAGTGCATGGTTATCTATACTTTTAAAATAAATTGAATTCTGAAGTTTCGTGCTGCTTTCTAAAGCTGTACCGTTACAGCAAGTAAAGCCTGTCATGTTTGGATTGCTAAAATGTTTTACAGAACCCGGTCTCAACGGCACATGATAGGTGTTCGCAGGACTATCTTCTGCTACAGAAGCAAGGATATGATTATAAAGACCACGCTCATAATAATCCATAAACTCCGCACGCTGATCATAAAGGAACAGATTCCTAGTTAATTTGAGCATGTTATAAGTAGCACATGTTTCATTCTGTCCTCCAGACGAGAAACCATTTTCATAAAGTGTTGCTGGCTGGCTGGTAAAGCATTCCGCATTGGTAGGATTACGTGCTCCTGCAACTCCTCCGATACTGAACATATAATCATTCACGGTTTTATACCAAAAATTATCGGCAACATGGTAATATTCCGTAGCATCGGAATCACGATACGTTTCGAGTGCTCCCATAATTTGAGGTATGTGCTGGTTGGCATGCAATCCACGGAATGTATCTACATTTTTAGCCAGTCCATGTGAATGCTCGACATCACCAAAAAACATTTGGATGTTGTCGAACAATTTCGCTACTTCTAGGTAGCGGTTCTCTTTGGTTATCCTGTACAGTCGTGCCATGGATTCATTCATTCCACCATATTCTCCGGCAATGTATGTGTTCCACATACTGATAAGCGTCTCGGTTGACAACTGACTCATACGAGCGTACACCCAATTCCCCATACCTTTAGCAACTTCAAATGCCTTTTCATTACCACTGACTTCGTAAACGTCCATCAACCCGGCAAGGATTTTATGCAACGTATAGTATGGTGCCCAAATTTGGGTCTTCTGCCCTCCATAGGTTGCTCCATTTTCCAACATAATGAATTGATCTGGCGGATAGGCACTAATGAAACCTTTGCCCCAATTCCAGTAATCGGTACGGATACCTTCTTTACTCAAATCTGAATCATAGTCTGATTTCCCTGGTCCCGGTGGTACAGCTATTGGATCTGATATATACACTCCTCCAGCTTCTCGTTGTCGTCCAGACATCTGTGCCAATTGGTAAAGCGTATTGACCATGTATTTCATCTTATCCGCAAAATTAGCCTGTAGAGACTTGTCATAGCCCGTACTCGCATACGCTTGCGCAATTGCAGTCAGGTAATGTCCTGTAGCATGTCCTCGTAATTTAGTATCTTGTGTATCCCATACACCTAATGCTTCTGCTCCTTCGGGTTGTACTTGTCCGAAAGCATTGCGAAACATATAAAGAAAAGAGTCTGGGCTTGTTTTGGCAAGGGTTGTTATAAACTTATCACGATTTTCAATAAATTTTGTGTTGTGTCCGTGAAGATCAGCGTTCAATGAAACTTGATCCAAATTAAAAGCTTCCAGTTTACGATCTGGTGTCGCAGACTCTTTGGCTTCTTTTATTGTTACAACAGCCTTAGGCTTTAAATCTGTACCAGCAATACTTCCGGTTACTGTATATTGACCGGCCTTAAGTACAGTACTATTATCTGTTGGTGCTGGCCAAAGCACTCGTGCCTCAGGCCCTTCAATTCCATCACGATAAACACCCTTTACATAGCGCGGTAATCGTGGTAGATTCCCCAATATAGTTTGTACTTCAACATCTGACACGCTAGTTAGGTATTCATTATATAGTTGAGGAGTTGTTTTGGAAAACTGTGGTAGATCGTCTACCGGCTTTTCCTTTTCTTCTTCATCAGTCACTTCATCATTCAAAGAATTATGATAAATTCTTGCTATTTGTTTTTCATCCAAAGGAATTCGATAGATTCGGAAATCATGTAATTTCGCATTTAGATATGGATCATCAGACACAAATGATTTCCCAATATAAAGCATGTTATTTTTACCAGAATTACTGTCGAATAACTGTTCTAACTCTAGTTCTACATTCTTAGTTGTGCCTACGAGTACACCATTAACGTATGTATTTATAGATTTAGAAGGGATATTTATAACAACGGCTAAGTGATTCCACTTGTTCGCCTCTAAAGCTGGTGAATCTATTCTAAACTTTTCTCCTGCTACAGCAGTAATTTCAATCCGACACCCTTCTTTGTCCTTAGTTCCCATTGGTGCAACAAAAAAATGTGACTTGGTGTTTTTTCCAAAATCAAAAAATCGCTGACCGCGCTGTGTAGAAAGCAAATAAATCCATCCAGTTATACTAAGTGATTCTTCTCCGGTCACAGCTTCACCTGGGATCGAAACAAAAGCGTTACTATCTGCCGGTAAAGAAAGTACTTTACCAAACTGATCGTCATTTATGAACATAGCTTTCGAACCTTGTATCTTGCCGTGTAGATTATTACGCGACCAGTCTCGCGCATCACCATCAAAAACGTAGCGTGCAATCAATGCCGTTTCTCCGATCCCGTCCAAAATTTGATCGCCATTTTGTGACTGAGCCATAATTGTACTTCCTAACAAACCGTTAGCCGCTAGGGCAATGCAAAAGAATAACTTATATATCTTCATATTTGAATTTTTTACTAGTTTTTTTTTAAATCTTACTTGCTTTTCTTGTAGAAAATATTGCATATATATTTCTCAAATTGTTAAGCAGAAAACACACATACGATTATTTTCAATCAAAGCTTTATCATCATTTAGTACTGGTCGTTTCATTATAAATCTTATCCCACGATGGGGGCTTTACCCCTAAAAGCTTCTCTACAAAAAAATCCTTTCGTTTTCTTTCACCAAATTCCCCTCCCGAGGTATGTGACATCCCGGGAAGTACAACTAGATCAAAATCTTTGTTAGCCTTTATTAATGCATTAGCAAACTGCATTGTACTGGCGGGGTCTACATTATCATCTACTTCACCCACCAAAAGGAGAAGATCACCTTCAAGCTGATCGGCATTCTCTATATTGGAACATTCGGCATACTGAGAGCCTATAGGATACCCCATCCATTGCTCGTTCCACCACATTTTATCCATTCTATTATCATGGCAACCGCAGGATGCTACTGCCACATCATAAAAATCAGAATTAAACACGAGTGCCGCACCAGCATTTTGCCCTCCAGCAGAAGTACCTCTTATCCCCACCCTTTCTATATCCATATACGGATATTTTTTTGCGGCAGCTTTCATCCAAAGTTTTCTATCTGGAAACCCTGCATCTTTGAGGTTTTTCCAGCAAACATCATGAAAGGCTTTAGATCTATTGGAAGTTCCCATTCCATCTATTTGAACTACTATAAACCCTAATTCTGCAAGGGAAGTCATACCACGATAATAGGAATGAAAATCCTTAGGCACAAAAGAATCCTGAGGACCAGCATATATATATTCTATAATGGGATACGATTTAGAAGGATCAAAATTAGTAGGTCTTATAATAATCCCCCAAATATTAGTTTTACCGTCCCTGCCTTTCGAGTTGAATACCTCCGGCATTCTCCATCCGGTTGCTATAAGATCTTGAATATCAGATTTTTCCAATTCTTTTACAACCTTATAGGAATCAGACTCTTTTAATAAGGTTTGACTTTGCATATCTACCCTGGAAAATTGATCTACATAATACTTATAGTCTGGTGAAAAAGCGACTTTATGATTGCCATTTTCCTTGGTATAACGTATAAAGTTCTTACCGTCAAAATCAATCCGAAAGCAATGAAGAAAGTAAGGATCCTGATCCTTATCTAAACCGCTTGCTGTAAAATAAATTTGTCTTTTCGCTTCATCTACTTTTAATACTTCACGGATAGGCCAATCCCCTGTGGTTATTTTATTTCTTATTTTTCCCGTATCGCCATCATATAGATATAAATGATTCCAGCCATCTCTCTCTGAGGCCCAAATTATTTCATTTGTATTTTTAACATCATATCTGAATTTTTTACCGCTATAATCTATAAAAGTTGGAGCTATTTCATTGATGATACTTCTTACTTCTCCCGTATTTGCACTTACAGATAGTATACGATAAACCTGATGGCCCCGCTGATTGTATTCAAAAGTAAAGGAACTGCTATCGTCCTGCCAGTCAAAATTACTCAGGCTATATTGGTGGTTAAATAAAGCGGTAGAAACCGGAATATGTTTTAAATCAGTTATCAAAAAAAGTTGTGGACTTCGAAATGCCACCTCATCGCCAGGCTTTAAATATTCCCTGATTTGTAACTTAGGTTGTAATTGATCTTTAGGACTGGACTCTATAAGATAAAGTTTATGCTCTTGAGGATGCCTATATTTATAAGCCATTACTTTTTTACTATCGGGAGACCATTTTATATTGGAAGAATAAAAGAATCCGTCCGATCCATCATAACTAAGCTGATTTTCTTCACCTGAAGACAAATCTCTAATATATAAATTAAAATTTTTTATATATGCAATATTGATTCTATCCGGAGAAATCACTGAATCCTTTTGGGACTCACGGTTTAATTCTCCCCAATAACCATTATTCCTATAAGATTTAGGTTTTATTTTCTTTAGAACCCTGGTTTTATAATTTCCAAGATCACATTCCAATTTTAGGGTATCACCTAAAATAAATGTCATTATAGAATTCGAACTATCAAACTCTAGGCTATCTATAGTCAGATTCTCTGATTTTATTTTTTTATGAAACATCTCAGACATTGAATCTGTAAGCTGTGCCAGATCAAATGCTTTTTTTTGATCTTTAGAAATAGGATTTACCAGAAGGTATTCTTTCCCGCTACGGCTTAAATTAGCATACCACAACAAACCTGTTTTGGTCCAGTGAAAAGAGCTTGGTGAATTATATACCCTATCCTTGAAAAGAGTGTCCACAGAAATGGCTTTTTGATAATCCTGAAGCGTTCCCTGTGCATAAATACTAGATATTGTAAAAAGTATAAAAAATACACCTATCAAATAACGTAAATTTTTTTTATCCTTCATATATTTCCAAATAACTAAGACATGCTGTTTTAAAAACAAAGAAGATTATTATTAATAACCCTCTTTGTTTTTGGCTAACCCATACTAATTCAAATTAAATATAATAATTTTCTTTTATTTCAAGCAAAGCAACATCTTAGCCATATCCATTTATTTTGACTTTTTTCTATAACACTTGAAAACATCTTTAATTGGAATAAAACCACTTTTATATGTGACAGATGTTGCTTTGCTTTATTTGATATTTTTTATTTTATACTAATTAATACCCTGGGTTTTGTTGCAAATTTGGATTTGTAGTCAATTCTGGCAATCCTATTGGGAATAAAGTTGTATATTCTCCTTGAGGTGTATGGTTATACCAGCTCTTTGTTTGGTAAACTCCAAAGCGAATCATATCTGTTCTACGTCTGGCCTCGGCAGCAAATTCCCATCCTAACTCATCTAAAAACCGTCCATATTTAACTGGAGTCTGGTTACCTGGATCTGCAATATTTCCATTATTATCTAAAGTTCCATATTTTACGGTAGTATCTCCCATTAACTCTTCTCCTGTAACAGTTGCTTTAGCAAGATCATCGAAAGAACGCATTCTCACCTGAGTAACTAATTGAGCAGCTTCTCCGCTTTTACCCGTTCTAAGCAAACTTTCTGCCTTCATCATTAAAACATCAGTATATCTGAAATATGGGAAATCATTACTTAAACTAGATTTTGCACCTGTTATAATTTGATATTTACGACATCTGAAGCCTTCATACATTCCACTTCCATAAATACTGGGCATTTGTTTAACCATAGTAAATAATACTAGTCCTGTATCTGCGTCTAATTGTGGGCCAATAAGCCATGTTTCATTCAATCTTTTATCACCATCCTCATAACTATCTATAAACTGAGGATTACAGCTGGATCCGCCCCAAGGCTGTGCTTGCATGTTAAAAACATCCCTATGGCTGGGCGATAACATTTTCATATGCGCATTCCAACCTCCTGCATAAATTTCGTCATAAGGAACAGCAAAAACTATTTCCGGTGAGGTTTCATTATGGGTTTTAAATATATCAGCATAATTAGGGTCTAAAGAATATTTTCCTGAATTGATTATCTCATTACAGGCGACAATACATTTATCCCATTCAGGAGTTCCTGTATACGCTTGCGCATTCAAATAAACTCGTGCTAAAATTTGTAGTGCTCCCAATTTATTAAGACGCCCATAGGTACTTTTATCTACGTCCTCTGAAAGTGAAGGAATGACTTCTGTTAATTCACCTACAATAAAATTATAAACTTCCACTCTTGTGCTTTGGGTTGGAATCTCATCACTAAAATCGCTTAAAATTGGTACATTCCCATGAGTATCAATTAATATAGAATAATATAATGCTCTTAAAGCCCTCATTTCAGCAACTGCAGCATCCGCTTTTTCAGCATCAATAGGCAAAGAACCAGATTGAATTTGCGAAATAACTCTGTTGATGTTATTAATTCCCTTATAACAAGTTAACCAGGTATTACGAGGTTGCCATTGTGTATCATTCCAGGTATGGAAATGCATTCTTTTATATGTTCCTCCATCATCCCAACCATTCGGACGTGTTGGAGTAACGAACATATCTCCAGGCTCTTCCTGTACATCAAATAAACCCTGCCATCCCATAATATATCGTAAAGGGGTGTAAGCAGAAGCTTCAAGAGCAATTATATCATCTTGTGTGGCAACAAATGACTTTTCTGTTATTTCAGAGAATACCTGTTCATCAAGATTCGTACAACTTCCTAATGAAAGAAACACGATAAGGCTTAAAATCCCTACCTTATAATTCCATTTTAATATTGTGTGTTTATGATTTTTCATTTTATTTATTTTAAAAAGTTAAATTAACTCCTAATGTAAAAGTCTTTGTTGAAGGAAATTTATCCCTTTCATCATTTCCGGGAGCTAGCCCAATGCGATTAACTTCAGGATCTACACCCGAATATCCAGTAATTGTTGCTATGTTCATTCCAGAAGCATATATTCTAAAGTTTTTTATAAAATCTACTGATTTAGTATTAATTGTATACCCCAATGTGATGTTATCGATTTTCAAAAAGTCACCATCTTCGATATAATAGCTTACATATCTCTGTACATCTGTTAAAACCGCTTTCCCATATACTTTGTCATAAGCAGAAACCAACGTGTTATAATTTATATTCGGATTCTCATAAAACATTCTGGGAAAGTTTAGAATCTGATATGAAAAAGCTCCTCGCATATTCACATTCAAGTCCCAGTTTTTGTATTTAATGCTATTATTCCAACTCGCATAATACTTCGGCAAACCGTTTCCTAAAACCTGTCTATCCGCAGAAGAAGATTCAGTAGCCGGAATAATTTGTCCATCAGGGGTTTCAATAAGCCATATTCCTTCTGGGGTAATATCTACGCTTTTTAAGCCATAAAAGTCACCAATAGGTTGTCCAACTTGCACAATATGAGTTGATTGTTGTATTGGTTCACCGGTGTAACCTGAATAAAAATAATCATTTGTAGTTTGGAATTGCTCATTAGATATTGAAACTAGTTTATTCTTGTTGGTAGAAAAAGTAGCTACTGAATTCCAAATAAGATTATCAGTTTTTATAGGTGTAGTATTCAGGGAAGCTTCAAGGCCTTTATTATTCAGTTGGGCAACATTTGCCATAATAGTACCATATAAATTTGGAGGTACTGGAACATCATAATTATAAAGTGCATCTTTAGTAGTTCTATCATAATAGTCTAAAGATCCACTTAAGCGACCTCCAAATAAATCAAAATCCAATCCCACATTAAATTCCTCCTTTTTTTCCCAACGTAAATCTGGATTAGCATTTCGGGAAGGGATAAGCTCCCTTATCCATTGACCGTTATAAAGAAAATAATTATTGTAATTTAAACTACTTAAAGATTGGTAATCACGCCCTGCATTAATACCTGTTACCCCAAATCCAGCTCTTAATTTAAGATTATCAAGCCATTTTTCGTCTTTTAAGAAATCCTCTTCATTTGCTCTCCATCCTACAGATACCCCTGGAAAATTACCCCATTTATTGTCTGCTCCAAAACGCGAGGATCCTTCATGTCTTATACTTGCCATTAACAAATACTTGTGATCGTAATTATAAGTTATCCTAGAAAAGAAGGCTATCAATTTATTGGAATTCTTATAACTTCCCATACCAGCTTCTCCTAAGGGCAAACCTTGTCCTACGCCTATATTATTATATGTATAAGCATCAGTTGGAAAATTTCGGTTTGATTCATAAAAACCTTCATTAGTATTATCTTCATAGTTATATCCAACAAGGGCGGTGAATGTATGTTTCTCTATATTTTTATTGTAATTAACTGTTAGCTCAGAGTAATTTCCAACATAATCATCCGTTCCTCTTGAAGCATATCCATTAATACCATTTTTTGTGGTGGATACATGATTCTTTGTTTGATAGAACCCTCTGATATTAGAATTTCCTTTTCGGGTAAAAAGTCCCTTAATCGATAAGTCATCAATAGGAGAATATGCCATACTACCTGAAAAACGCATATTTCGATATCGATTTTGACCTATTGTTTCTTTTAAAAATCCTACAGGATTATCATAAAAATAAATATCTCTTTCAAACCAACTTCCATCTTCATTTCTTATAGGCTCGGTAGGGTTTCTTATTAAAGCCTGCCGATATACATAGGGATCAAAACTATAACCATCGCCACCAGTAAAAAATTGCTGCTCGCTAACTACAACACTAAAATTAGATTTTAACTTATCATCAAACATGCTGTGATTAACATCTATTCGCCCAGTGTATTTTTTATTATCTGTTTTAATAAAAATCCCCTCGTTATTTCTATAATTAATGGATGCAGTTAAATTAGAGGTGTCATCACCTCCTCTATAAATAATATTATGAACGGAACTCACCGCTTTTCTAGTAATCTGGTCTAGCCAATCTGTATTAGATCCAAAATCTTCAAAATTAGCTCCCGCAAATGTATATCCTTCATCATATTTTTGCCTTAACCCATCGGCATTTAAAAAATTTAATTTATTACTAATAGAAGAAAAAGAAACATAACTAGTATAATCTATAGTTGGTGATTTTACTTTTCCAGCATCTTTGGTAGTTATAATAATAACCCCATTGGTACCTCGGGTTCCATAAATCGCTGTGGCAGAACCATCCTTTAGTACATCTATAGAAGCGATATCCTCAGGGGCCACCGTCTCAAGACTACCTGGAACTCCATCCACTAGAACCAGAGGAGCTGAACTTCCACTTATAGAAGAAATACCTCTTAACATAATTTGGGCACCAGCAGTCGGATCCCCCGATGGAGTAGAAACCGATAATCCGGCAACTTTACCCTGTATTAATTGTGCAGCATCCTGAACATTCCCTTGGACAAAGTCATCGGATTTTACTGTTGCTACCGAACTTGTGACATCTGCTCGACGCTGCGTTCCATATCCAATTACAACAACTTCAGAAAGTGCTTCCAAGTCTTCTTCAAGAACAACATTTATAGTTGATTGGGTATTTACAGAAATTTCCTGAGATTTAAAACCTAGAAACGAAAAAACGAGTGAGGGGGTATCGCCCTTCGTAGTAATTTGATATTTTCCGTCAAAATTAGTTAAGACTCCATTGGAGACGTTTTTTTCTGTTACAGTTACCCCCGGAATAGGCATTCCTTTCCCATCTTCAACTTTTCCCGAGATTGTTTGCTGAGCAAACGATATAAAAAAAGAAAATATGAAAACAACTAGCAAATGTAATTTTGGACTAAAAGACCTGTTTTGCCTTATATGATTAAATGAACTCATAAATAAATAGATATTTAGTTAAATAATTAAAATATAACGTGTAAAAATTACATTTATAAAAGTGTAAAAATTACATTTATAAAATTGATATAAATTTTACGTTAAAAAAAATACTATATTACCTATATTTAATATTTTATTACCCGATCAATATCTAATCGTTAAATTATTGTAATTTAACTTCCAATAATGAAATCCGAATTTATTTTTTAGCCATTTCGAAATAACAATCAGAAAGTATATTTTTGAATAGAAAGCGAAGAAGTTGTTTTTTGATAGCTTCTTTTATATTTTAAAATAACCACTATTTGATGGTTTTTATTTAGGAGAGGATAGCATTATTTCAAATACCCATAGAGTTCGAAACAATATAATTGCTGCTTTAAAAAAATCACATATTCCTTTATTGCGCTGGCCTGGAGGATGTTTCGCCAATAATTATCACTGGAAAGATGGGATAGGACCTAAGACGAAAGAATATGGGTTCACCTCAAAATCTAAGCCCTGAACAAATTTCCATACTTGAAAATTCTGGAGAATTGAAACTATTATGATTCTCCAGAAATGGATGGAAGTAGAAGATGGAAAACATATTTTGAAAATGCCACTTCCCTGACAGGGAGTTTCTTTACTGAAATTAGATTGGTAATACAAGTTTTGTTGGATTTGTAATGATGTTTTAATAAAAAAATAAAAAAGAGGGCGTACGCCCAGTCATGGTCGGAAGAAATTCCGACCATTTTTTTAAGTTTTAAATTTATCTAATTTTCCTCCAGATTGTAGAATAATCATAGCAATAACTAGATTTCTTAGTTCCATTTTAAACCTTCTTTTAGCAGTTTTATATCCGATTTTATTGCCTTTTTTATAGATTGAAAGCAACATTGCTACAATTAATGTCACATATAGTATTACTTCTATTCCATTTTTGTTTAATGAAACAAGATGGCTCACATGTAATTCTTGTTTTATAAATCGAAAGAATACTTCAATATCCTATCTTCTTCTATAGGCTTGCGCAATTTCTTTAGCTGACAAATCAAAATTATTGTAATAAACCAAAAGGCTTTTTCTTCTTTTGTTTTGGTTTTTGCTACAATCAAACGAAAAGGTGTTTCTACTAATTCTTCTCTAAAATGAATATTCCATTTTTTGTTGTTGATTGGTCTTCCTGTATAAAGATGAACTTTACTGTCATTAACAAGAGTTAATTTTCCTAAATCAATATCTTGATTTTGAACAAGTAATGACTCTAATTCTATATGTTTTCGATTTTCTTTTGCTCTAACAATAAAAGTAACTGAATCATCATTAAATGATTTCATAGTTCTTGTAGACTGAAGCCCTCGATCAATTACATAGATATTTTGATGATTAGATTCTTGCTTTACATGATTCATAATGGCTTCTGGCAAAGCAATGTCTTCACTAGAATACTTTTTTTCAGTAAACACATTGAAGTGACAGAGCAACAATCCGTCAAAAGCAACACTGTATTTGAAGGCTTTCTTTCCGCTTTTATTATCAAGACCTTCCAATAGCTTAGTCGAAGCTTCACTAACCATAGAGCTATCAACATGGGTCAGGTTACACTTTAGTTTATCCTTATTAGGATACGCATTATCAAACTGCTGATAAATACACTGGTAAATCTCTCGAAAGTAATCTGAATCAATCTTAGATAATCTCTCTGAAATCGAACTTCTTCTTATACTTTCAGAAGGATCTAAATTAAAGAGTGTCTTAAACATGGAATCATTAAAAGTATCTTCTAAAGTACGTTGACTTAGTTTTTCGTTATCTAAAATACCATAAAGCAATAAATAGAACATTTTTTTACCTTGTAGAACTTTTGCATATTAATCTACTTTGGTGGTTGCAGATAGTTTGGTTAAAAGAGCTTCTGGAATGACCCCTAATAATTGGTTTACTGAAATTTTATAATCTTTAAATACTGACATAATAGGCTGATTATCAGATAACAAGATACAAAAAATTTATCACAAAAACAAATTAATAAACTGATAAATAGGTAATTAATTGAGATTAGCGTGCTCTATAAAAACGAAAAAGTCGGAAGAAAAAATCTTCCGACCATGACTGGGCGTACGCCCTCTTTTTTAATACTTTTACTAATTTTACAATAAATTATTAATTACCGTTAAAAAATATCATAACACCAATTACAATAGCTACCACCAAAATAGATACTGCTATGTCAACCCAAGTATAACTGTTTTTATTTTTGATCTTTTCTTCTTCGGTAATAGTGCCAAATGTAAGATTTTCTACTTTTTCTTCAGTCGGTGCTTTGGTAAGTAAACTCACAACAATAGTAAGAATAATACAGAATAAGAAGAACCAAGCCCCAAAGGTTAAGAAATTCATATCTCCCATTTTAAACAATAAACCGTTAGGATCTAATGAATCTTTTGTCAATTCCAATACAATTCTAAAGGCTCCTACAATAAAACCAACAACTAATGTAACGAAAGCCCCTTGGCCGTTAATTCGTTTATGGAATATCCCCATCAAGAAAACCGCAACAATAGGAGGTGCTATATATGATTGCACTTTTTGCAAATACTCATACAAAACCCCTGAAATATTTGCCATAATAGGAATCCAAATAATACCTATAATTACCACAATAACTGTAGCAATTTGTCCAGTTCTCACTAATTTTTTCTGAGGGGTATTTGGTCTTAGTTTTTGGTAAATATCTACAGTAAATAAAGTTGACACTGAATTAAATACTGAAGCTAAAGAACTCATTAATGCGGCTAATAATCCCGCAGCTACCAATCCACGTAAACCGGAAGGTAATAAGTTACTCATAAGCACAGGAAATGCCTGATCTGGGGTGTCATATTCCAGTTCACCACGCATTTTTAAAGTAACCGCAATCACACCTGGTATTAAAAATAAAAATACAGGAAGTAATTTCAACAAAGCTCCAAAAATAGTACCTCTTCTACCTTCTTTTATATTCCTCGCTGTCAAAGTACGTTGTACAATATATTGGTCTGTACACCAATACCATACACCTACTATTGTACTGGTAATAAACAATGCCGGCCAAGGAAACTCAGGATCAGAGGCAGAACGCCACATATTTAAATACCCAGGTTCTAATGTTGTCTTCATACTTTCCCATCCACCTACTTTATCTAAACCAATATATGTTAACGCTCCCGCACCTACTATTAAAATCATAGCCTGAAGTGTTTCAGTATAAACTACTGCTCTCATTCCTCCCACCACTGTATATACTCCAGTAAGGATTACTGTTGCAATGGCTCCAGTCCAAAAATCTATACCAAGTAACGCAGAAACTACTATACCACCGGCATAGATAGTAACAGAAATTTTAGTTAATACATAGGCTATAATAGAAAATACGGAAAGTATCCATCGTGATCTTGCATCAAAACGTTTTTCAAGAAATTCCGGCATCGTAAATACGCCACTTCTTGCATAAAAAGGCAAAAACACCCAACCTAAAAGCAGTACGACCCAAGCTTGAATTTCATAAATAAGCATCGGCAATTTATTACCTGCTCCTGCTCCAGCCAGTCCAACCACGTGTTCTGATCCAATATTTGAAGCAAAAATTGATGCCCCAACAACAAACCAACCTATATTTCTACCTGCTAGAAAATAGTCTTCAGTATTCGCCTGTTTTTTTCTTACTACCCAAACAACAATTCCTAGTAATACTAAGAAATAAAGTCCAATGGATACCCAATCTAATCCGTCAAGTGTCTTCATAATATTATTTTACAGAAAATTTAAATGATGTTTTTGTAGTATATTTCTCTCCAGGATTTAATACCGTTGAAGGAAAATCTTTCTGATTTGGAGAATCAGGATAGTGTTGTGTTTCCAGACAAAAACCAGTTCTGTAAGCATATGTCCCACCATTTTTGCTTGGCAAAGTTCCATCTAAAAAGTTACCAGTATAAAATTGAATTCCAGGTTCATCCGTGTAAATTTCTAGCATTCTTCCACTTTCCGGATGGTATGCGGCAGCTGCTAATTTAAAACCTTTATTTTGGTTATTTAATACCCAACAATGGTCATAACCCAACCCTTTTTTCAACTGATCATCTTTTGCTTGAATATCTTTTCCAATCATTTTGGCTACCCTAAAATCAAAAGGCGTATTAGTTACATCAGCCAATTTTCCTGTTGGAATTAATGTTGCATCAACCGGAATATATGTATCTGCATTTATGGTGATTTCGTGATCCAAAATTGTTTTAGAAAAATCGGCGGACAAATTAAAATAAGAATGTTGCGTTAGATTTACAATGGTTTTTTTATTGGTGGTTGCTTCATAAAGCACCTCTAAAGTATTGTCATTTGTTAGTGTATAAGTGACAACGGCGGTCATATTTCCTGGATAACCTTCTTCCATATCTTTGCTTAAATAAGTCAGTTTTAAAGATGCTGTGCTGTCTCCTTTTATGGCAACTGCAGTCCAAACCACTTTATCAAAACCTTTTACCCCGCCGTGCAAATGATTGGAACCATCGTTAGTTTCCAATTTGTATTCGGTACCATCTAGGGGAAATTTTCCTTTAGCAATTCTGTTTCCATATCGACCTATAATGGCACCAAAATATGGATTGTTTTTTGTGTAATGCGCAAGAGAATCGTAACCTAAAACAACATCTTCATACAAACCATTTTTATTTGGCGCTTTTAAAGAAGTGATGATTCCTCCATAAGTAATTACATCTACCTCCATTCCTTTCTGGTTTTTTAGCGTGTACTTATCCACACTTTCTCCTTCAGGCGTAGTGCCATAAGCTGATTTTTCTATAGAGGTAATTTCCATTTTTTGTATATCAGTTTCTTTTTCGCTTTTATCATCTTTTTGATTCCCTTTGCATTGAATGTTTAGACTAGCAAAGAGCATTATGGCAAAACCATAAATGTAACTTTTTTGTATGTTCATAATTCAGTTGTTTGATTAATTGGTTGTTTTATAATCCATGCTGAAATAAGTGATAATACACTTCATTCGCATTTAGTTTATCCTTAAAGTCCCTTATAGTTGTATTCGCGTCAATAACAAGCAATTCAATGCCCGCGATATCAGCAAAATCTTCCATATATTCAGTAGTAATTGTTTGGCTATAAACGGTGTGGTGTGCTCCTCCTGCTAAAATCCATGCGGTTGCGGCAATTTCCAAATTTGGTTTAGGATCCCATAAAACTCTTGCTACCGGTAGATTAGGCAAAGCTGCCATTGGTTTTACAGCTTCAACTTCGTTCACAATCAATCTAAATCTGTTACCCATATCTACTAAAGAAGCATTGATGGCATTTCCGGGAGCAACATTAAATACAAGCCTTGCAGGATCTTCTTTACCCCCAATTCCTAAAGGATGCACTTCACAAGAAGATTTTCCGTCGGCAATTGACGAACATATTTCTAACATATGCGAACCTAAAACATACGATTTTTGAGGCGTGAAATGATAGGTATAATCTTCCATAAAAGAAGTTCCGCCGTCCAATCCAACATTCATCACTTTCATTGCTCTAACCATCGCTGCCGTTTTCCAGTCGCCTTCACCACCAAAACCATAGCCATCTGCCATAAGGCGTTGAACCGCAATTCCTGGTAACTGTTTTAATTCGCCCAAATTTTCAAAAGTATCCGTAAATGCTTTAAAACCGCCTTCCTCTAAAAAGGCTCTCAACCCTAATTCTATTCTTGCTGCATCAACCAATGAATGTCTTTGATCGCCGTTCTTTAAAAGTGATGGCGTCAAGTTATATGAAGATTCATAAACTTCCAAAAGCATATTTAAATCGCTTTCTGAAACTTTATTGATTTGTTTTACCACATCCGAAGAATCAAAACCATTAACTGAAAAACCAAAACAAATTTGCGCTTCAACTTTATCGCCTTCTGTTACGGCAACTTCACGCATATTGTCCCCAATTCTGGCAACTTTTAAATGTTGCAATTCATCCCAGCCCAGTACCACTCTTGACCAAACTCCCAGTTTTTTCTGAACGCTTTCTTCCTGCCAGTGACCCACAACAATTTTACGTTTTTTACGCATTCTCGACATAATAAACCCAAATTCCCTGTCGCCGTGAGCCGACTGGTTTAGGTTCATAAAGTCCATATTAATAGATGACCAAGGAATTTCAGCATTAAACTGTGTATGTAAATGACACAACGGTTTGTTTAAAATAGTTAAACCGCGAATCCACATTTTTGCAGGAGAAAAAGTATGCATCCAGGCAATAATACCGATACAATTGTTATTGGCGTTGGCTTCCTGACAAACATTGGTAATTTGATCTGGCGTTTTTACCGTTGGTTTAAAAATTATTTTTACGGGGATATGTGCCGATGCATTTAATCCTTTTACAATTTGTTGAGAATTTTCCGCAACCTGTTTTAGTGTTTCATCACCGTATAAATGTTGGCTTCCAGTTACAAACCAAATTTCTTTTTGAGCTATATCAATCATTTTTGAAAAATGTATTTTTAATATTAATTATTGACCGTAATAAGAATCTTTTCCGTGCTTACGTTCGTAATGTTTTTTTATTAATGAATCTTTAAGTCTTAGTGCATTTGGGTTTATTTGCAGCGTTAAATAAGCCATTTGCGCAACCACTTCAAGCACCTTACTGTTATAAACTGCTTTGGAGGCATCTTTTCCCCAAGTAAATGGTCCGTGATTTCCAATTAACACCATTTCAATTTCTTTGTGGGAAAGACCTTTATTTTTGAAGCAATCCAATATTTGGATACCTGTGTTATGTTCGTAATTTCCCTTTATCAATTCATCACTAATCGGTGACGCACAAGGAATATCGGCCGTTAAATGATCGGCATGGGTTGTTCCGAATATTGGAATGTCCAATAGCGACTGCGCCCAAGCAACTGAATAGGTTGCATGTGTATGGGCAATGCCGCCTATATCATTCCAATTTTTATACAAATAGGCATGAGTTTTTGTGTCTGATGACGGACGCATTGTTCCTTCAATAACATTTGCATCAAAATCTAAAATAACAATATCTTCAGGTTTTAAAAGTTCATAAGGAACACCGCTTGGTTTTATGGCAAAAACACCTTTCGTCCTATCAACGGCACTCACATTTCCAAAAGTGTAGATGACCAAACCCAATGCGTTTAACTGCATATTGGCTTCGTAGCATTCTTGTTTCAAATCTTTATATATGGAGCTCATTGACGTTGGATTTTTGGTTTATATTTTCAGTGAAATAACTCAATTCATCATAAGATTTCATCAATTTTTCATAAACGGCAACTTTATCTTTTTCTGGAAAATAGGTAGCTTCAAAATCGCTTCCCATTCTTTTGCTGGCTTCAATAACATCCGCATAAATTCCGGCTGCAACTGCTGCATAAACGGCAGCGCCCAATGCTGGCGCCTGATCGGATGCTGCTATTTTTATAGGTTTGTTTAACACATTGGCAAGGGTTTGCATAATAAAAGGTGATTTTCTCGCCACTCCGCCAATGCCAATCACACTATTTATTTTTACGCCTTCCTCTTCAAATCTGTCCACTATTTTTTTTGATCCAAAGCATATTGCATTTACAAGCGCTTTAAAAATATGCGGGGCTTTTGTGCCCAATGACAAATTGTTTATCGCACTTTTAAGTTCCTGGTTGGCATCTGGCGATCTTCTTCCGTTAATCCAATCCAATGCAGTTGGAATACTTTCTGATAAAGGAATTTTTTCAGCCTGTTCACTTAATTTTTTAATGAAGTTATCCTCAATTTCTTCTTTCAACTGATTTTTCTGTACTTCATTAAGTACAGAGGAATTAAGAATTAAATGATCGATTGGCCATGATAATATTTCTTTGAACCAAGCCAACACATCACCAAAAGCAGATTGCCCTGCTTCCAACCCAACATATCCAGGAATTACGGAACCATCTACTTGTCCGCAAATACCACGAACTGTTTTTGAGCCGATAACTTCTTTTGAAGAAACAATAATATCGCAGGTTGAAGTTCCCATAACCCTTACCAAAGTATGTTCATCTATTTTAGCGCCAACGGCGCCTGAATGCGCATCAAAAGTTCCTACGGCAATTACCGTATTGGTTGTAAGTCCTAATTTTGTTGCCCATTCCCGACTTAAATTTCCGGCTACAACATCTGAGGTATATGTTTCTTCATATAAATTTCCACGAAGTTGCGCGAGATATGGGTGTAACTGGCTTAAAAATTCTTCTGATGGCAAACCACTCCATTCTTCATGCCACATCGCTTTATGTCCGGCCGCGCATCTGCTTCTTTTAAATGAGTTTAAATCTTTATTTTCTATCAGTAAATAGGTCATTAAATCGCAATGTTCCATCCAAGTGAAAGCAGCATTTTTAACAGCTTTATCTTCTCTTATGACGTGTAATATTTTTGCCCAAAACCATTCAGAAGAATAAATCCCTCCTTCATATTTGGTGTAATCTTTTCCTCCCCAATTAACGGCAAGCTCATTAATTTCATTGGCTTCCTGTATGGAAGTATGGTCTTTCCAAAGCACCATCATGGCATTCGGATTAGTTTCAAAACCTTTTACCAAAGCCAGCGGAGTTCCGTTTTCGGCGACAGGGATTGGTGATGAACCTGTAGTATCTATGCAGATGGCTTTTATTTGGCTTGGATTTACATTTCCATTTTTTACCACATTTTTTATGGTATTTTCCAATCCTTCAATATGATCTAAAGGATGTTGACGAAATTGATTTTTTGATGCATTGCAAAATTCCAAATTTTTCCATCGCTGATACCAATGAACATCCGAAGACAATTCTTGTCCGTTTTCAACATCAATCAAAACTGCCCGAACAGAATCTGTTCCGTAATCCAATCCTATAACATAATTTTTCATTCGAAAATCATTTAATATAATATTTTTATTTAATAAGTGTATAAAAAAAACTTAATTTATACTATTATTATTTAACTATATTTATTCAACTATAATTCAATTACTTAACTTTATAAAACACCTTATAACAGCAACTTATTTCATCTTAAAAATCAAAACAGTCACGGAATAAGCAGGAATAGTGATTTGAATATTGCTGCCTTTTAATTTTACAGCACTTTCAACCGGACTTATATTTTTAGGTGATTCAAAAGAATTTTCGTCCGTTAAATTTTCGCTTTTCAATGTAAGCACTACTCCATTTGAAATCAACTTTTTACCTTTTAAATTAATATTAAGGTCTTGTGCATTGGCTGCAGTATTCACCAATTTGATAATTACTTCTTTTTTATCAATATCTTTTACTGCTGATGCAAATAAATCATTTTGCCCTGTTACCGGTTTTCCGTCTTTTGTAATGGCAATTAAATCGGTTCCTCTGTTGGTTGCAAACAATTTTTGAACGTAATAATTTGGCGTGCCATAAGATTCTAAATTGTTAAACCAAATCATATCCGGTGTCCATTGCCAACCTTCTTCATGCGCCATTAGCGGTGCATAGGAAGTTAAATGAACCACTTCAGCATTCCTTTCCAAACCAGTCATAAAAGCTGCTTCAGAAAAAGCACATTCCCAATTATTTTTATTGTCCGGACTTGCGATGGCAACGCTTTGTGCGGCATATTCACCAGCAAATACTTTAGGGCCTTTTCGGTCATACTTATCATATCTTGTTGCATTTTCTCTAAACCACTTTGGTTCTTTATAATAATGCTCATCTATGATTTCAACCTTTAATTTTTTTAGTTCTTCCCAACCATAATCAAAATATTCGCCTTCAGGAAACGGCCCGCTGCCAGAAATTATAATTATGTTTGGATCTTTATCCTTAATGGCTTTTTCAAATACTTTATATCTTTCAATATATTGCGGGCCCCACTGCTCATTTCCAACGCCAATGTATTTCAAATTGAAAGGTTTTGGGTGACCCATTTCTGTTCTAATTTTACCCCAAGGAGTATCAGATGCGCCGTTGGCAAACTCTATTAAATCCAATGCATCTTGTATATAAGGCTCCAATTCGTGCAAGGGCACCAATTCACCTGTATTGAATTGGCAAGCGATTCCACAACTTAAAATAGGCAATGGTTCGGCGCCCATATCTTCTGACAGTAGAAAATATTCAAAAAACCCAAGTCCAAAACTTTGAAAATAATCAAGAGCCAATTTGTGGCTAAACTCAGTATTCCATCTATTGATCAATGTTGTTCTGTTTTCTACATCTCCAACAGTTTTTTTCCATTGATAGCGTTGTTCCAACGTTCTTCCTTCCACAATGCATCCGCCAGGAAAACGCAAAAATCCAGGATTCATATCATCCAACAGTTGCACTAAATCTTTACGCAATCCATTTTTTCTGCCTTTCCAGGTATCTTCAGGAAACAATGAAATCATATCCAAATCAATGATTCCTGTTCCTTCAAACGTAAATTTAACTTGTGCTTTTGCTTCTGTTTGATCGGATGTAAGTTGAGCTGTATAGGTTTTCCACTCTGATGAAGTTGGCGTAATACTGGTTTCTCCCAATACATTTTTATTTTTGTCAATAAATTGGACAATTATTTTTTTAATAGCACCCTTTTGATTGGCCGCTTTTAAAGAAAGATTGTAACGCGCATCTTTTTTAATTCCCATTCCTCTGAAACCTTCATTGATGATCACATATCCTTTGTCATTATTTACTAAAATCCTGCTAAAATTAGGGTTGGCCGAATTTTCTGCTGTTGTCATAATTGTTGCAATACCCGATTGTTTGTTCATAGAATGACGGTCGCTATTTGGTTCTACCCATCCCATCATTGGCAATTCAAACTCAAAAGACCTGTTTTTAATCATCTCAGCGTACAATCCTCCATCAGCGGCAAAATTGATATCTTCAAAGAAAACACCATACATCGTTGGCTGTATTTTAGAAATAGAATTCGCCATGTCAACCTCTAAATTGGTTTGTTGCGCCAAAGCAAAAAGGCCATTTAACATAAAGGCACAAACTGCGATTTTGTTTATAAGTGTATGTTTCATTTTGTTGAAATATTTTATTTTTAATTATTCTTTAATTTTATAATCTAGCCAAACTTTCATTTTGCCAACACCTCTGTTTGACCAAACAAAATATGGTATGGCTTTAAATTTTTCATTTTTAATGGTGTTAACGCCACCCAAAAAATTGGCCTCTTTTTTAACCTCAAAAACATCGGTGCCATAAATCACAATTTTATCGAAAGAATTTTTATTGTCAACTTCTTCAATAGCATACACTATTGGACCATATTCCAGCGCTACTTTACCTTTATTCCCTTCAACTTTAGCATTTGTAACCGCTTTTTTCACTTCCATTGGAAAGTCAAGCTCTACAGTTTCACCCTTTTTCCAATTTCTGGTGATCGTAAGGTAACCTTGATCTTCTTGAGTAGAAATATTTTCTCCGTTAACAGTTACAGTTGCTTTATTTTTTGAATTCTCTAAATAGCTATATAAATCCCCTGGTAAAACCTGATTTTTTGCCCAACCCGGCACACGGAATTTCATGCTAAATGTAGATTCCTTTTTGGGGTTAACAGTAATGGTAACTTTGCCATTCCAAGGATAATCCGTTTTTTGAGAAATTTCCAAAGTAGTATTTTCTAATGCTATAGAGGCATTATTTGAGGCATATAAATTTACATAAACAGCATCTTTAGTTTTAGAGTATATCAACCCGGGAATTGAAGGAATAAATCGAATGATGTTTGTTGGACAACAAGAGCAATCAAACCAATCTGAACGGGTACATGCTCCTTGGTTAAATTTATAAACTCCATCAGATTCCAAAGCGTTAGGATAAAAAAATTGTTCACCATCTAACGATAATCCTGAAATAAGCCCATTATACAAGGTGCGTTCAATAACATCAAAGTAATCTGACTTACCGGATAAACCATGTAATCTATGATTCCAATACACATCACCAATTGAAGCACATGTTTCGTTATAAGCTGTAAGGTTAGGCAATTCGTAGTTTTCTCCAAAAGCCTCACCCTCATGTCTTGCACCTATACCTCCGGTAATGTACATTTTTTTATTAACCATATTTTCCCATAGCTTAATTACTGCATTATAGTAAGTCGTATCCTTTTTGATGGCTGCAATATCGGTCATGCCGGCATACATATAGACCGCCCTAACAGCATGACCCACAACTTCTTCCTGGTTTACAACAGGAATATGGTCTTGTGAATAGGGTCCATACAGCTCATGATTCTCTGGATTTCCTCTATTGTCTAAAAAGTATTTTGCAAGTGCTAAATAGTCTTCTTTTTTAGTGATTTGATACAATTTTATCAAACCTGTTTCAATAATCTGATGCCCCGGTACTGCATGAATTTTACCTTCTCCATCACCAAAAGTTCTAACCATTAAATCCGCATTTTTTAGCGCTATGTCTAAAAAGGTTTTATTACCAGTTGCCTTAAAATGAACCGCAGCAGCTTCGTACATATGACCTGCATTATACAATTCATGACTCATAAATAAGGATTCCCAACGTTTACCCTCAATAACTTTAACCCATTCTGCAGGTGGTTTTGCAGGGTTTATAGTTCTCCATGTAGTCAGGTAACCATCTTCTTCCTGACCTGTTTTTACAATATTTATTAGAGAATCCAACAGTTTTTCCAGTTGTTTGTTCGGTGCACTAATCAATGAATTTGAAGCGCCTTCTATAATTTTATACACGTCAGAATCATCAAAAGGCATTTTGCCTTTTACCGAGCCTTCCATTTTGCCGCCTGCAATTAAAAAATTATCAAAACGACCTTCTTCTTCACACTTTTTTAAAGCGTAATCTATGGTTTTTTCCTGAACCCTTTTTATGATGGGCAGCCAAAACTCATCTGTTAGCTTAACGTTTCGAATGTTTACAGGAGTAATTTTATAACCAGTGCTTTGCTCCTCCTCATTGACTGAGGGAGTAGTAGAAGTAAAAGGCTTATTACAACTAAAAATAGTTATAAAACCAATTATTGATAACAATAGAGTTAGTTTTTTCATTGTGTTTGGTTTAAAATGTTAATTATATTTTTAGAAATATTTGATTTCCATAATAATCAATTTTTTTATGTATTTTTTTTCCGAGCAACTATTCATTGAATATATCAATAAGAAAATTAAACTAAATAAGGTGTTTTTTAATATGAAATTAGGTTTTTTCATTGGTATTTAATATTTTATTTTCCTTCTAACATTACAACAGAAAAAGGAGGTAAAATTATTTCAAGAATCCCCTTTTTGACTTTAAAATTCTTAAAGTCTTTAGGTTGAATTTTTTCTGTATTATCAAATGTATTATAGTCTTGTAAATTTTTTGAAGTCAAGATTGTACCACTAATTTTTTTAATGTAAAGATTGCTAATATCAATTTCAATTTTGTTTTCTTTTTTTGAATCGATATTTACCAATGAAATATGAACCAATCCATTTTTATCTTTTGAAGCCGAAGCAGATATTGCAGGAAGTGATTCACTATTATAAGTATATACTGGAGCATCAAATATAATAGGCAATAACTGAGCATCTTGATGCACGTTATACATTTTCATCACATGGTAAGTAGGTGTAAGGATCATTTTATCTCCTTCAGTTAATATAACTGCTTGCAAAACATTTACTGTTTGTGCAAGGTTAGCCATTTTTACTCTTTTGCTGTGATTGTTAAAAATATTCAATGTTGTACCGGCTATCATAGCATCTCTCATGGTGTTTTGCTGATATAAAAATCCGGGATTAGTCCCTTCTTCAACATCATACCATCCTCCCCATTCATCTACTATGAGCGCAATTTTATTTTCAGGATCATATTTGTCCATAATGGCAGAATGCTTTGAAACCAATTCTTCCATTTTTAGAACAGTTTGCATGGTCGAAAAATATTGTTCTTCATTAAATTTGGTTGCAGAACCTTTATTTTCCCATTTTACAAATGAATAAGAGTGAAGAGCTACGCCTTCAATTAAGTTTTTTGGAATATCGCGCATTAAAACCTCAGTCCAATGGTAATCTGCTGTATTTGCTCCCGAAGCAATTCTAAACATACCATCACTATTCGTCCAATCCGTCATAAAAGTGGCGTATTGTTTATATAAATTTGAATAATATTCTGGTGTCATATTTCCACCACAGCCCCACATCTCATTACCAACTCCCCAAAAAGTTACCTTCCACGGTTCTGATCTTCCGTTTTGCTTTCTTAAATCGGCCATTGGGCTTCCTTCTTTATGCCCTACATATTGCAGGTATTCTGTAAATTCTTGTATTGTACTACTACCTACATTTGCTGCTAAGTACGGTTCAGTCCCTAGTACTTCACATAAATTTAAAAAATCATGTGTTCCAAAACTATTGTCTTCTGTAACTCCTCCCCACCATCTGTTTACCATAGCTGGCCTGTCTTCTTTTGGGCCAATACCATCTTTCCAATGATACGTGTCTGCAAAACAGCCTCCTGGCCAACGTAAATTAGGTATTTTTAATTCTTTTAAAGCATCAATAATATCATTTCTAACCCCATTAGTATTTGGGATACTACTATTTTCTCCTACATAAATACCATCATAAATACATCTCCCTAAATGCTCTGCAAAATGCCCATAAATATGTTTGCTTATGACAGGAGCTGATTCGTCATTTTTAATTGTAAGAAATTTAGTATTATCCTGTGAATAGATATGTTGATTCCCAAAGGTAAAAACTAATAATACTGTTAAAATTGATTGACTTATGTTTATCATTCCTTTAAAATTTTAATATTATATGGCAAGTTTTTAATGCTTGCCATATAATAAATTTAATTAACTCAATCTAATTAACAATCTATATTAATAACCTGGGGTATTATCCATTTCAAGTTGAGGAATTGGAAAATATTCTCTTCCAGGTGAATAAGTACTGAATTCATTATCTCTTGATTTTAAGCAATCCAATTTGGATGATAACCAACCAATTTACGAACTTTTTGTCAAAAACAATTTGTAATTAAAAAATAATTGTTTGGTTGCCATCATACTAATTTCATTTAAATTACTTAATAAGTGTTTGTTTTACATTTGTAAAATAATTAAATTAAATTCACATATCCTAATTTTTTTCTAAAAAAAATGTTAATTTAACACTTATAAAAAAAACAGTACTTTAAATTATGAAAATTTTATATATCTTCGACGAAAAATTAGAAACATGTTAAACAGTTACAAAACTGAGGACAAAGTTTTACTGGCAGTGGATTGTATTATTTTTGGATTTGACAAAGATGATTTAAAGATATTGTTGATTAAAAGAGATTTTGAACCTGAAAAGGGCAAGTGGTCTTTGATAGGGGGATTTTTAAAAAGAAGTGAAAATCTAAATGAAGCCGCGACCAGAATATTAAATCACCTTACTGGTTTCCACGATATTTATATGGAACAATTATACGCCTTTAGTGAAGTTGATCGTGACCCGGTTGAAAGAACAATCTCAGTAGCCTATTATGCCTTAATTAATGTTGAAAATCATACTGAGGAATTAAATCAGGATTATGACGCAAAATGGTTCAGCGTTGATAATGCACCAAAATTAATTTTTGACCACGACCAAATGGTAAGACGTGCTATTAAAAGATTGCGTTACAGGACTGCAACAAAACCAATTGGGTTCGAACTACTACCTGAAAAATTCACCATGCGCCAACTCCAAAAATTATATGAGGCCATTTTAGACAAAAAGCTTGACAAAAGAAATTTCATCAGCAAAATTAATTCTTTGGATGTTTTAGTAAAACTCGAAGAGAAAGATATGATGTCTTCGAGAAAAGGATCTTATTTGTACAAGTTTGATCAGGAAAAATATGAGGAAAAATCATCTCAAAATTTTTCTTTAAATCTTTAAGCGTTCACCCTTATACAAAATTCCCCTTTAATTTGATTTAAAGGGGAATTTTTATGCCTGTATTTTTTTATTTATTTCCTTTATTGTAATCAGCTAAAAAAGTTGCCAATCCACTATCGGTAAGCGGATGTTTCAATAAACCTTCAATGGCGCTTAATGGTGCCGTAATCACATCTGCTCCAATTTGCGCGCAATTCATAATGTGCATGACATGTCGCACTGATGCTGCCAAAATTTGTGTTTCATAACCATAATTGTCATAAATCAACCTAATTTCCTCAATCAATTTCAGTCCGTCTGTTGAAATATCATCCAATCTTCCAATAAAAGGAGAAACATAGGTTGCGCCTGCTTTAGCCGCCAATAATGCCTGTCCGGCAGAAAATACCAAAGTGCAATTGGTTCTTATTCCCTTATCTGAAAAATATTTTATGGCTTTTATGCCGTCTTTAATCATAGGAATTTTTACGACTATTTGAGGATGCAAACCCGCCAATTTTTCTCCTTCGGAGACCATGCCTTCAAAATTCGTTGAGATTACTTCGGCACTCACATCGCCATCTACCAATTCACAAATTTTTAAATAATGGTTGATGATATTGCTTTCTCCTGTAATGCCTTCTTTAGCCATTAAAGACGGATTTGTGGTTACTCCGTCTAATACGCCCAAAGCGTACGCTTCTTTAATGTCTGATAAATTCGCTGTATCGATAAAAAATTTCATGTATTTCTATTTTTAAATGTTGATTAATATGCTTTCAAATATTTGAAAATTTCTGCGGCAACCTGTTTTGGTGTAAACCCAAATTTTTCATCTAAAACCGTAGCTGGTGCCGAATACCCAAAATGATCCAATCCCACAATTTTTCCACTGTCTCCTATCAAACCTTCCAAATTAACTGGAAGCCCAGCGGTAAGTCCAAAAACAGGTTTACCTTTTGGTATAATGCTTTCTTGGTAGGTTTTAGGTTGTTGTTTAAACAAGCCTTCCGATATAATTGAGGCGACATTAATGTTGATATTTTCGCTATTTTCAAGGATGTCTGCGGCATCCATAAGCGTAGAAACTTCCGAACCGTTTGCGATTAAAGTAATGTCAGGATTTTTGGTTTCTTTAACTAAGTACCCGCCTTTTTTCGCCAGCGTTGCCTCATCATATCTTGTGCTTCCTATTGCAAGAATGTCCTTTATACCTTGTCTGGAAAGGATCAAACCTGTTGGGGTTTTAGTATTATCCATAGCCATACTCCAGGCAACGGCTGTTTCTGCTGAATCTGCCGGACGCAAGGTCAGAAAACTTTGGTTTCCTGAATGATTTTTAACTTTCTCTAATAAACGAATCTGTGCTTCTTGCTCAACAGGTTGGTGCGTTGGTCCGTCTTCACCAACACGAAAAGCATCATGGGTCCAAACATATTTTACAGGAAGTTCCTGAATTGCCCCTAACCTTATCGCCGGTTTCATATAATCAGAAAACACAAAAAATGTTGCCACTACAGGAATAACGCCTCCGTGAAGAGCAATTCCGTTTGCGATTGCTGCCATGGAAAGTTCTGCAACACCTGCCTGCAAAAATGCACCACTAAAATCATTTTTTTTCAAAACGGATGATTTCTTAAGAAATCCATCTGTCTTATCACTGTTAGATAAGTCTGCCGAAGAAACAATCATGTTTTCCACTTGCGTTGCCAAATATGCTAGGACATTGGCCGATGCTTCTCTTGAAGCAATATTGGGTTTATGTTCAATCTTGCCAAAATCCAATTCAGGCAGCTTTCCTGATAAAAACCGCTTCATTTTTTCATTCAATGCAGGGTTTTCTTCTTTCCAACGCTCAATTTTTAATTTCTTTTTGGCCGATTCTTCAGTTTTTCTAATCAGTACTTTGTCGTAATAGGCCTTAACTTTCTCATAAATATCAAATGGATTTTTTGGATCTGCACTCAAATTCAACAATGTTTTTTCGTAATCTGCTCCGGTATCGCCTAGTGGTTTTCCATGTAATTCACAATGACCTTCATACATATCGCCGTTTGAAGTGACACATCCTTTCCCCATAATTGTTTTACCAATGATTAATGTTGGCTTTTCCAATTCCTGATAAGCATAATTCAAAGCTTTTCTAATTTCAGCGTGACTATGACCATCAATCGTGATTACCTTCCAGCCCCAAGCTTCATATTTCTTAGCGGTATCTTCAGAAGTCACTTCATCTGTCATGGAAGAAAGTTGCACATCGTTGGAATCATAAAACATAATAAAGTTGTTCAATCCTAAATGCCCTGCTATTCTTCCAGAGCCTTGCGAAATTTCTTCCTGAACACCTCCATCTGAGATAAAACCAATTATTTTGTGGTCAAACACACCTTTAAATCGGGCACTCAAAAATTTTGCGCCAATTGCGGCTCCAACACCCATAGTATGTCCCTGACCTAAAGGTCCGGAAGTGTTTTCAATTCCTCTTAACACATCAACTTCAGGATGTCCCGGAGTTACAGATCCCCATTGCCTGAACTGTTGAAGATCTTCTTTTTTATATTTCCCTAACAAATAGTATTGTGCATAGATTAATGCTGATAAATGCCCTGCATCCATAAAGAAACGATCTCTAAAAGCCCAATCCATTTCCGTCGGATCAAAATTTAAATATTCTGAATATAAAATATGCATAAAGTCTGCCCCACCCATTGGACCACCCGGATGACCAGAATTTGCTTTTTCTACCATTGAAATAGCCAATGCTCTTATATTATCGGCTGCTAACTGATCCATTGTTTTCTTCATGTTTGTTTCATTTAAATTTTTTTATAATAAGAATGCTATTAATCATCTCTTATGTTTTTTTGATAATCCGTAGAATTATTAATTTGTTAACAACTTAATTTTCTAGCAAATAGGTTTAACTAACCGCTACATTAATTATAAGTGTTTATTTTACACTTGCAAATATATATAAAAATATATTAAAACCATAAAAGATATGAAAAAACTGATTTTTCCTTCGGACAAAAGCACCATTTATTACTAGAAGTGTTTATAAGCATTATGAATAATGTTCGTTCCTAATTTTTTAAAATATAAAAAAGAACTAATAAAGAATATCAAGAGTTGAATGAAGTTTCCGATAAACGTAAATAATTAAACATCCACGAACACCAAAACAAATAAAACCCCACCTCAGGTGAGGTGGGGAAAATTGCTATGAAATAAGCTTATCAAAATTATGTTTTGAAGAACAATTAACATAAGCTTATTCAAGC
>JAAFHC010000296.1 GCA_010906935.1 Gelidibacter sp. | reverse complement strand
CAGCCAAAAGTGCCAATGCAGCAACACCCGACACATTTTTATGTGTTTCAAAAGGAACTGATTGTCCGGTAATTTTTGTGATTCTCACGCCTTTTTCAGCCACTTTTCTAATGGTCATTTCATCACCTACAGTGTCCAAGGCCAAACCCAACACATCAAAACCGCAAGAAACATTTGCGATGGTGGCCGGCGTAAATATTTTTAATTCTTTCATTTTTCTCCGAGTTTCTAATTATTGCCAATCCTGATAATATCGGCAAATAAACCTGAGGCCGTAACATCGGCACCTGCACCAGCGCCTTTAATAATCAAAGGTTGTTCGCTATATCTATTGGTAAAAAATAACACAATATTGTCTTTTCCTGCCAAATCATAAAATGGGTGCGTGGCCGGAATTTCTTTCAATCCAACATTTGCCTTGCCGTTATTGAATTCCGCAACATATTTAAGTCTGCAGTTTTTTGCTTCAGCATTTTTTCTCAATTGGTTAAAATGATTGGCTTCCACTTTTAAGGTTTCCATAAAATCGGCAACGGAATTGGCTAATTGGCTTCCAAACTCGATTTTGGCAAAAAGGAATCGTTGTCAATATCGCTTAATTCCAGTTTTGTGCCGCTTTCCCTGGCCAAAATTAAAATTTTACGCGCAACATCAACACCGCTTAAATCTATTCTTGGGTCTGGCTCTGTATATCCCTCAACTCCAGCTTGTTTAACAACGTCATAAAAGGAATTTTGCTCGTTAAAATTATTAAAAATAAAGTTTAAGCTACCTGAAAGAACTGCCTGTATTTGAGTGACTTTATCGCCTGAAGCAATTAAGTTTTTAAGCGTATCAATGATAGGCAATCCTGCGCCAACATTGGTTTCAAACAAAAATGGTGCACTATATTTTCGACTTAAATTTTTCAAATTCACATAATTTACATAATTTGAAGAACAGGCGATTTTATTGCAGGTAACCACAGCAACACTTTCTTTTATATAACTTGCATATAAATTTGCGACAGATTCTTCAGCAGTATTATCAACAAAAATGCTGTTTCTGTAATTTAAATCGGTGATTTTATCATGAAAATGATCCATATTTAAATTATCAGCTTTTTCTAACTGCAATTTCCAGGAATCTAAATCAATTCCATCTTCATTAAATAACATTTTTTTTGAGTTGGCCATTCCAATGACCCTAACCTGCAATTTTAAATGTTCCAATAAATAGGATTGCTGATTTTTAATTTGTGCCAATA
>JAAFHC010000086.1 GCA_010906935.1 Gelidibacter sp. | reverse complement strand
TGCGACTTCAAGATACTGAATTTCAGTATCTTGACCAATATCTAACCAACTTATTTTAACTTATTTTAAACTAAATAATTGCACCCAACGGGTACTTTTTAATTATTGGTTTTTATTTGATTGTTGAAAATGAGAATACTCCCAATGATAAGAGTTTTAGTTATCGCCATCTATCTCAAAACTTATTTTGCAATTTAAACGCCAGTGAATAATTTTTCCATTTTCATCTACTTCGGCATTAAAATATTTGATATACACCGAGCGGATGCATCGGACAGATTTTGATGCTTCGTCAACTGCATTTTGAGCTGCATCTTACCAGCTTTTTTTTGATTCGGCTAATAGCTCGATTACTTTTATCAGTGCTATATTGGTTTTTGGTTTTAAAAATTGTTAGTATGAATTATATTTTTTGTTATTACGTCGTACGTAAAGCTAAATAGCTTTACATTGAAAAGTCTTACACAATTTTAGAAATAAGTTACACAATTCGCACATTTGGAATACTCAACAACACAAGACTTGAGCAAGCAAGTACAAACCGTTACAATTTTGGAGACTTTTATCAAGACAACGGAAGAACTTTTTTGAAATTAAACTTACAAGTCCGCTCCAACTAATGGCAACGCATTTGGTAGCACATTTGCAGTTTGCACTCACACACTTCCCGCTTCGTGGACAGTTCATCATCAACAAAAATGTGTGAATCATATAACTTATTTCCAAAAATATGTAATGCTTTTGGTTGTTATACATCCTAATTTTGTGGCAACATCTGTGAATTAGCATTATAATTAATCCCAATTAAAAATGAAAAATAAAACAATCTTAATCGTATTACTTTTCTCCATTCTGACGACCCTTTCAAGTTGTGAAGTAGTTGGAGGGATCTTCAAAGCAGGTATGGGAGTAGGAATATTTTTAGTTGTACTCGTGGTTGCAGTAATATTGTATTTCATTTTCAGAATGCGAAAAAATAAATAGTTGGGGATTTTAAATCTTTTTTAAATAGAAAATCATGGCAAAAAAGAAAATCGAAAAAAAAGTTGCAAACGAAAAAGTAAACGACCTCAAATCAAACACTCAAAATGGTGAAGGTCAGATGCTCTCCACAAATCAGGGATTATTAATCAATGATAACCAAAACTCTTTGAAATCAGGCGAGCGTGGTGCAACCTTGCTGGAGGATTTTATTTTGCGTGAAAAAATTACTCACTTCGACCATGAAAGAATACCTGAAAGAATTGTTCACGCCCGGGGAACTGCTGCACACGGGATTTTTCAACTCTATAAACCCATCGCGCAATACACAAAAGCAAAATTTTTAAACGACACATCAAAACCAACTCCAGTATTTGCCCGCTTCTCTACCGTTGCTGGTTCAAGAGGTTCATCCGATTTGGCTCGTGATGTAAGAGGGTTTGCAGTAAAATTTTATACCGAAGAAGGTAACTACGATTTAGTTGGAAACAACATGCCTGCGTTTTTTATACAGGATGCGATAAAGTTTCCTGATTTAATTCATGCTGTAAAGCCCGAACCGCACAATGAAATTCCGCAGGCAGCTTCGGCACACGATACTTTTTGGGATTTTATTTCTTTAATGCCCGAAAGCACACACATGATAATGTGGGTAATGAGCGACCGCGCCATTCCGCGCAGCTTGCGAATGATGGAAGGGTTCGGAGTGCACACTTTTCGTTTAATTAACAAAGAAGGGGTTTCGCATTTTGTAAAATTTCACTGGAAACCATTATTAGGAATACATTCGGTTGCATGGGATGAAGCACAAAAAATTTCAGGCAAAGACCCCGATTTTCACCGAAGAGATTTATTTGAAGCGATTGAAAGCGGTGCATTTCCCGAATGGGAATTAGGTGTGCAAATTATTCCTGAAGAAGACGAACACAAATTTGCATTTGATTTGCTCGACCCTACAAAATTAATTCCTGAAGAAATTATTCCTGTGCAACGCATCGGTAAAATGACTTTGAACCGCAACCCCGATAATTACTTTGCAGAAACAGAACAGGTTGCATATCATCCGGGACATATAGTGCCAGGCATTGATTTTACCAATGACCCCTTATTGCAAGGAAGACTATTTTCTTATACCGATACACAATTGTCACGGTTAGGAAGCCCTAACTTTCACGAAATACCAATTAACCGGCCCATTGTTCCCGTAATGAATAATCAGCGAGACGGACACATGCGGCAAACCATCAACAGCGATAAAACAAGTTATCAACCCAACACCATCAGCAATGGCTGCCCGTTTCAGGCCAAAGCTGTTGATGGGGGTTTTACCAGTTTTCAGGAACGAATTGATGCAAAGAAAATTCGCGAACGCAGTCGCAGTTTCCTGGACCATTTCAGCCAGGCAACGTTATTTTTTAATAGCCAAGCAGAATACGAAAAAAATCACATTATAGATGCACTCACTTTTGAATTAGGGAAAGTAGAACGCATTGAAATCCGTGAAAGAATGTTAGGCATACTCACGCAAGTGGATAAAACTTTAGCCGCAAAAGTGGCCGATGGTTTAGGAATGATGGTTCCCGAGCAACCGATGTATCCAATCAACCATAGCGTTCCTGCTGATGGAATTCAAAAAAATTACGAACCCGTAAGTATGAAACAAAGCATTGAAAGGTCAGATGCTTTGAGCATGGCAAACACCATAAAAAGTAGCATCAAAACAAGATATATTGCAATACTTGCAACCAATGGAGTAGATGAAAATTCACTTACAGAAATGAAAAATGCACTCGAAGCAGAAGGAGCAAAAACAAAAGTCGTTGCGCTTAAACTTGGGACTATAACGGGAGTAAAAGGAAAAGAAATAAAAGTTGACCAAAGCTTCCTCAACACATCTTCAGTACTATTTGATGCTGTATATATTCCTTCAGGTGAAAAAAGCGCAAATGCTTTAATTGCCGATCCTGATGCAATTCATTTTGTAAACGAGGCATATAAACATTGTAAAGCTATTGCTGCCAATGGTGATGGCGTTAATTTATTAAATAAATCTGAAGTAAAGATTAAAAATAAAGATGCAGATAAAAATCAAAATTCAATTACTGATATGGGATTACTCATTGATAAACCTTCAAAAGATTTTATCGGAGCAATTGCACAACACCGTTTTTGGGAAAGAGAAAAACAAAGGAAAGTTTCTGCATAAATTATTCAATCTTCTTTAACTAAAGATAATCTCTGAACAACGTAAATAACTTTTTCAGAACCATTCTATCAGGTTATAGAGCAAAAAAATAGAAGGAAGATGTATTCCAATAATAATTTTTTGATAATCTCCCTGTTATTAGGGCACTGAAGTTGAACATCATACGCAACATTGTCTGTCTTCAGACCAATCCGACCACTTAAATGGCTGCCGATTGTAATTTTTATAATCTTCTATAAACCGCTATGGCTTATCGTAGTCGCTTATCCCTTGTGGTAAAAAGGCAAACCGGAAGGTTCCTCAGTCAGTTAAATGGCTCATGTATTTATTTCGGCACCTTTTTTGGCTCTAATTGTGCCATAGAAGTACGTTTTTAATAATTACATTTTAACGCCAAAGAAAAAAAAGTAGTTCGCATGTTTTATATAAAGTGCTTGTTTGCTATGTGAGTGGAAATCAAAAAAACGCACAACAACACCAAACTTTAACCTTAAATATAAACGTTGGCCTTTCTTTATCTATTTTAAATAAAAAAAACCGAAACAAATTGTTTCAGCTTTTTAAAACTTCTTCAAACCTGTTATAAAAACAAACCAACTGCTTTTTTACTGTTTGAAAATTTTAAAATACTGTAATAGTCAATTTAAACTTTGATAATTAATGCATTTCAACGCATATATTCACCAATTAATACCTAATATTGGTGAATAGAACCACTAAAAAGTAAGTAATATTGGTGAATAGAAAATAATTTTTGTATATTTACATAAATTTAACGTATGATAATTAGGGATTTAGCATCAAAAATAAAGGATAAATTTCACAAAGGAAAAGTAATTGTGCTTATTGGTCCGCGACAAGTTGGAAAAACCACCTTAATTAATTCTTTGTTGAATGAAATTACACATTTGTTTTTGGATGGTGATGATATTGTTGTGGCTGATACTTTGGCGAATGCAAATACCGAAACTTTAAAAAACATCATTGGGAATTACAAAACTATTTTTATTGATGAAGCACAACGCATTCCTAATATTGGTTTAAAACTAAAAATTATTGTGGATCAAATTAAAGATGTACAAGTGATTGTGAGCGGTTCTTCGGCTTTTGACATAAATAATGCCACACAGGAATCACTTACCGGACGCAAATTTGAATATCACTTATTTCCTATTTCGTGGAATGAGTTTGAAAATAATGTTGGATACATCAAAGCCCAACAACAACTTGAATTGCGATTGCTTTATGGCATGTATCCTGATGTAATCAATAATTTTGGAAATGAATATGAGATTTTAAAAAATTTGGTTTCGAGTTATTTGTACAAAGATATTTTGCGTTTGGCAGGAATTCGAAAATCGGAAGTTTTAGAGAAAATTCTTCAGGCTTTAGCACTACAAATTGGCAATGAATTTAGTTATAATGAAATTGCACAGCTTGTTGGCGTAGATAAGAATACCGTAAACAACTACATTGATTTGTTAGAGAAAAGTTTTGTAATTTTCAGATTGAACAGTTTTAGCAAAAATATCAGAAATGAAATAAAAGCCAACAAGAAAATCTATTTCTATGACAATGGTGTGCGAAATATGATTATTGGAAATTTTAATTCTTTAGAATTGCGACAAGATAAAGGCGCTTTATGGGAGAATTTTTTAGTTTCTGAAAGAATAAAACTTTTGTCTTACACACAAAGTTTGTCCAAACCCTATTTTTGGAGAACCACACAGCAACAAGAAATTGATTATATTGAAACCAATGCTGATGCGGTGAGTGCTTTTGAATTCAAATGGTCACCCATCAAAAAAGTGAAACTTCCAAAATCTTTTCAGGATGCTTATCAACCTAATTTTTTAGTAGTGAATAAGGATAATTTCAGAGCGTTTTTGAAGTAGCATATTAATTGAGAAACTTCCTAAAAAACAAAGCTTAAGCAAAAGCGGCCATAAAAGAATCGGAATTAATCTAAAATAAAAAAAGCCGAAACAAATTGTTTCGACTTTTTTCGTACAAGAGGCGGGACTTGAACCCGCACGAGCCTTACAGCTCACTGGATTTTAAGTCCAGCGTGTCTACCAATTCCACCACTCCTGCATTGGTACTAATATTGTTTAGAGCGAAAGACGGGATTTGAACCCGCGACCCCCACCTTGGCAAGGTGGTGCTCTACCCCTGAGCTACTTTCGCAAATACTTTCAATGAACGCGCACTTAATTGCTTAAATGAGACGGCAAATTTAAAACATTTCTATTAACTGCAAAGATAATTTTTAATTTTATTTAAAAGATTTTTTTAATCCGCTTGTTTTAAGGTTGTAATTCTGTAATAATAAAATATATTTGCACTATTTTAAACAATTCTAATGCAAATAAGCTCAAAATACATTCCACAAAAGGTGAATTTTTCTGCAATATTTAGTGATTTTAAACAGTTAACCAAAGTGGGTTTGTCCCTAAGTGTGGTGTTTTCATCATTGGCTGGCTATTTATTGGCTGTTGAAGAAATTAAGGTTTCAATCCTTATTTTGTTGGCTATTGGCGGCTATTTAATGGTTGGGGCTTCAAATGCCTTCAACCAAATTATTGAAAAAGATACCGATGCCTTAATGAAACGAACCATGAACCGACCTTTGCCAACAGGCAGAATGCACGTTTCCATGGCGATGGTTATTGCGGTTTCATTTACCATTTTAGGTCTGGTCATTTTATACAGCATCAATCCGAAAAGTGCCTTGTTTGGCGCCATTTCTATTTTTTTATACACCAGTGTTTACACGCCGTTAAAATCGATAACGCCTTTGGCCGTTTTTGTTGGAGCCATACCTGGAGCCATTCCTTTTATGTTGGGTTGGGTTGCCGCAACCGATGATTTTTCCATTGAACCGGGCATGTTATTTTTAATTCAGTTTTTTTGGCAATTTCCACATTTTTGGGCAATCGCGTGGCTTCAATATGATGAATACAAAAAAGCCGGATTTAATTTGATGCCTATGGGACAAAAAAATAAAAAAGCAGTAGTGCAAATCATTATTTATACCGTTTGTTTGATCATAGTTTCTGTGATTCCTGTGTTAAAATTGACAGGAAATTTTTATATTTATCCGGTCACAGCGGTCATTTTAGCATTTTTGGGTGGTATCATGTTATTTTATGCCGTAAAATTGTATAAAAACCAGTCCAACAAAGAAGCCCGTCAGTTAATGCTGTCAAGCGTATTGTACATTACGTTGATACAGGTTATTTATGTGGTTGATAAATTTTTACATTAAGATTTTGAATTAAAATATACGATTTTTGATTTACGAATTTTTAAACTTAAAAAATTCAACAGTTAAACAATTAAACGATTAAACAAATAAACAATCTCATGAAACAAACTTTAGATCAAGAATACAAACAAGCCAAAAGAAAGTCGGCCAAGCCTATGTTGTGGGTTTCCATGGTGAGCATGACCATGATGTTTGCCGGATTGACAAGTGCTTATGTAGTAAGCAGAAAACGCGCAGATTGGGTTTCCTTCGATTTGCCGCAGGCTTTTTATATCAGCACGCTTCTAATTGTGTTGAGCAGCATCACTTTTATGTTGGCAAAATATTTCATTAAAAAGGATAACCGATCATTAACAAGCTCTTTTTTATTGTCAACCCTGTTTTTGGGAATTGGTTTTATATTTTTTCAGTTTGAAGGATTTAACGAATTATTACAATCAGGATTGTTTTTTGCGGGTGAACAAAGCACCGTAAAATCCTCTTTCATTTATGGCATTACCATCGCCCATTTGGCGCATGTTGCTGCAGGAATTGTGGTATTGTTTGTGGTTATTTTCAATCACTTCAATAAAAAATATTCAGCAAATGATACGCTGGGACTTGAATTAGGTGCAATTTTCTGGCATTTTGTAGATATTCTTTGGATATATTTGTTTTTATTTTTCTATTTTATTAGATAATAAAAAATATGTACTTTTGGCAGAACTATAACTAAAAATCAAAACAAACTTTTATGGAAGTAACTATTCCTACTGAAAATAATGGAACATCCTGGAAAGGCGGAAACGAAAAACCATTAGGTGCAAGCTATGGTAAAATGATGATGTGGTTCTTTATTTTATCAGATGCGCTCACATTTTCGGGTTTCTTGGGTGCGTATGGCTTAATGCGTTTTAAATTTCATGAATCCTGGCCAATAGCCGACGAAGTTTTTACCCACTTTCCTTTTTTACACGGCTTACATGCACCTATGTATTATGTGGCGTTAATGACGTTCATTTTGATATTTTCATCGGTAACAATGGTTTTGGCGGTTGATGCAGGCCATCAAATGAATAAAAAGAAAGTGACTTTTTACATGTTGCTCACCATTATTGGCGGTGCCATTTTCTTGGGTTCACAAGCTTGGGAATGGAAAAACTTTATAGCTGGAACTTACGGTGCGGTAAAATTAAACGACGGAAAAATTATTCAATTTGTTGATGCCACCGGAGAACAAATCACTTTAGAAAGTTTTGTAAAACCGCTAACTTCAGAAAGAACACAGCATACTGCAAATAAAGGATTGTGGTTTGTAAAAGAAGCTGAATTGCCTCCTTTTACCTTAAACGAGGTTGTTGAAAGCTTTAAGGCAAATCCGGGAATTTCAATAAGAACAGAGTTCATCAATCCGGAAACAAAAGCAAAAACCATCATTCCACACAATGACGCAATGGGTTTTTTAAATGAAGCAAAATCGGTGGTTAAAGGCGCCAATTTAAGAGAAAATGAATATGGGAAGACATTGTTCGCCAATTTCTTTTTCTTTATCACAGGTTTCCACGGATTCCACGTTTTATCGGGAGTAATCATTAATATCATCATCTTTTTTAATGTGATTATTGGCACTTATGAACGAAGAGGACATTATGAAATGGTTGAAAAAGTTGGACTTTATTGGCACTTTGTAGATTTGGTTTGGGTATTTGTATTCACCTTTTTCTACTTGGTTTAATTCATAAAAAGACATTAAAATGACACACGCACAAGAACATAATTCGCACACAAAATTAATTTGGAAAGTATTCGCCATACTTTCTGTAATCACTATTGTTGAAGTTGCTTTGGGAATTATAAAGCCCGATGCACTTTATTTAACCAAAATTTTAGGAACAAGTCCTTTAAATATCATTTTCCTTATTTTAACTGTTGTAAAAGCCTATTACATCACCTGGTTTTTTATGCATATGGCCGATGAAAAAAAGAGCTTAAGAAGAGCTGTGGTTTGGACATCCGTTTTCTTAATCATATTTTTAGCCACTTTATTGTTAATTGAAGGAAGTTACCTTAACGATATTTTAGGCCCGCTGACAAAGTGGAACTACTAATAATTAAATAAGAAAAAAGGTGGTTTTTAACCGCCTTTTTTGTTTAACTTTATTCGCATGAAAAAATTCTGGGTACTTTTTAGTTTGTTTATATTGCCTTTGGTATTTTACATATTTCTTTCAAAAGGAATCTACAAATATTCAAATTTGCCTATTTTAACTGAAGAGGTGATTGACCTAAAAATCATTTCTCAGGCAACAACTGCAACTTTTTCTGAAAAGCTTACCATAGTTTGTTTTTTGGGAAGCGACATCAAAAATGCCAAGGCAAGTCTTTTCAATTTAAATCAGACCATTTACAAAAGGTATTATTCAAAACCTTTTTTTCAGATGGTTGCCATCCTTCCGCAGGGATTGGAAAATGAATACAGTGAAACAATTCAAGAGCTTTCAGCCTTTACAGATATCAGCAAATGGCATTTTATTTACGCAAGTCCACAAAATATCAACTTGCTTTTTAACAGCTTTGAAACGCCTTATTTATTAAATGAAAACCTTTATTCTGAAAATGCGTATATTGTTGATATGGAATTGCGTTTGCGCGGAAGAAAAGATGATGAAGATACCAAAGGTGGAAAATTATATGGTTATAATATGAAATCGGTAGCCATATTGAAGAATAAAATGAAAGACGATATCGACATTATTTACTACCAATTGAAAAAATCGGCTGAAAAGCAAGCAAGAAGAAAACGGGAAATTTAATTAAAGAAATGAAAAAATACTCCTACATAGGCATTGCATTTATAATTTTAATCTTCGGAATTTACGCCATTCCAAAAATTGTAAACAAATTTAAAACGCCTGAATTAATTACAATTTCCAAAGTTCCTGTGTTTGAATTTACCAATCAGGACGGTAAATTGATTACCAATTCATTTTATGAAGGAAAAGTGTATGTGGTGGAATTTTTCTTTACCACCTGCCCTACTATTTGTCCGAAAATGAATGAAAATATGCTGAAAATACAAAATGAATTTTATGGAAATCTGGATTTTGGTATCGCATCTTTCAGCATCAACCCAAAATACGATACGCCTGAAATTCTAAAAGAATATGCAAAATCACACGGCGCGACTTCAAAAAACTGGAACTTTTTAACGGGTGAACAAGACAAAATTTATGAATTGGCAAATACCGGATTTACCTTGTACGCCGGAGAAGATAGCAATGCCGAGGGCGGATTTGAGCATTCTGGAATGTTTGCTTTGGTGGATAAAAAAGGAAACATTCGCTCGAGATTGGATGAATATGGAAATCCTATTGCTTTTTACGACGGACTCGACCAAAAAGGCGTGCAACAAATTAAAGAAGACATTAAAATACTGTTAAAAGAATAATGGCAACAACTGTAAAAAAATACAATACTTGGATCATCATTTTATCAATTGCCATTCCATTGGTGGTTGCAGTTTTGTTTCGCGTTAAAATTGATGTACAACTTCCTGTTTTTTTGCCGCCAATTTATGCGACGCTTAATGCTTTTACGGCGGTGTTGCTGGTGTTGGCTTTTTGGGCGATTAAAAACAAAAAAATTGCACTGCACGAAAAACTGATGAAAACAGCCATTGGGTTTTCTGTATTGTTTTTGGTGCTGTATGTGGCTTATCACATGACCTCAGATTCCACAAAATTTGGAGGTGAAGGCGCCATAAAAACCGTTTATTTTGTTATTTTAATTTCACACATTATATTGTCTGTTGCGGTTATTCCGTTTGTATTGATAACATTTGTAAGAGCCATCACAAACCAAGTGGAACTTCATAAAAAAATAGCGCGTTTTACATTTCCGTTATGGCTATATGTTGCCGTAACCGGCGTAATTGTGTATGTGATGATTTCGCCTTATTATTAAAGCCCCCTAACCCCCGAAGGGCAATGTCATTAAGTTAAGCATTAAATGGCTCTTTTATAGTTAGTTAATGTTTTAAATCTAGGGCTCTTTTTACATATTTTTCGTGAATAGC
>JAAFHC010000085.1 GCA_010906935.1 Gelidibacter sp. | reverse complement strand
GCGCCTAAACGGGTAAAAGGTTCTTTTATCAAGTTGCTCATGGCTTCCAAAGGGAAAAATTGCATCACATTGGCAACGTTTTCTTCAAATTTCCAATAGAGCATTCCTTTGGTAAAACCTTCAATCATTGCCCAAACCAACATAGCTCCAACGGCAAAAGCGGATCGTTTTACCAAAATTCCCAAGAACAATCCGAAGGAGAAAAAAGCAACCAATTTCACAAAAAAGGCAATTAAATATTCCAGATCTGTGGTGACAATGGATAATTCATTAAAATCAGAATAACTATAACCAAGAATTAACGAAACAATAAACACAAATATGGTTGAAATTAATGCAAGTAAAATGACCGTATAAAATTTGGAAAGCACAAATTCTTTTTTGCTTAAACCATCAATTAAATTTTGTTTTAAGGTTTTGTTGCTGTATTCATTGGCCATCATAGAAACAATAACCAGCAATAGGAAAAACTTTAAAATGGCCGCCATATAAGTGCTGAAATGCCAGATATAGGGGAAGTTAAAAATTCCCTGATCTGCCAAATGAAATTTCACCGGACCGATATCGAATTTTATCGCTGCAATCAAAGCTATGGAAGTGAGCAACACAAAATAAATGAAGACCAAAACCCTGCTGGCTCTATTGTATTTTAACTTATGAATTTCTATGTTTAACAATCGTAACATGTCTTAATTTTTGTTGGTTAACATTAAAAATTGTTGTTCTAAACTTGGTTTTCGTTTAACCAAATGCGACAAGACAATGCCATTTTGGAACAGATAGCTGTTTATATCGGAAGCTGATACGGGTTTATTCAACGTCGCGATTATTTTATCGTCTTCTTTTTTAATGGAAGCAATTCCTTCAAATTTGGTAAGCAATTCGATTAATTTCTCAGTATCTGAATCTGCTTTAACTTCAAAAAGCCCGTGAGAAGCCACCATTTCATCAACAGTTCCCGAATATAATTTAATGCCTTCGCGAATAACCACCACGTGCGAACATACTTTTTCAACTTCATCCAGCAAATGGGAAGCCAGTAAAATAGTAGTTCCCTGACTTGCAATATCTTTAATAATCTGACGAATTTCGTGAATTCCCTGCGGATCTAAACCGTTGGTAGGTTCATCCAAAATCAGTATTTCAGGATCATTCAATAAAGCTGAAGCAATGGCCAAACGCTGTTTCATTCCTAAGGAATAGGTTTCGAATTTGCTATTTCTTCGCTCAAATAAATTGACTCTTTTTAGGGTTTCGTCAATTTTAGTGAACGGAATTTCCTTTATTTTACAAACCAATTTTAAGTTCTGAATGGCGGTCATATAAGGATAAAAATTTGGGCGTTCAATGATGGCGCCTACTTTTTTAAGGGCTTGGTGCGTGGTTAATTTGCCGTCGAACCAGCTGAAACTGCCCGAAGTTTTATTCACCACATTTAAAATAATGCCAAGTGTGGTCGATTTTCCGCTGCCGTTCGGGCCTAATATTCCGTAAACATTGCCTTTTTTGATGTCGAAAGACAAATCGTTTACCGCATGAATGCTGCCGAATTTTTTATGGAGATTTTTAAGAGAGATGATGGTTTCCAATGTTTTTGAGTTGTTTGGTATTAAATTTAGACGAAAATTAGTAAAAATTGTTACAGTAATGTACTAAATTTGTGTTTTACCTGTAATTTTTATGATAGAAGAAAAATTAATGTCGCGAAAAAAGCCGAGTTATCCAATTAACGATCAGCTGTACGCGTATTTAACCGAATACAACAGGAATATTAAAATTCCGATTTTTTATGACGATTTGCTACGCTTTGCAGGCGGCATTGCCGTTTACGATAAAAAAGGGGAAGATACCTTGTGGATTCGTGTGTATTATTCAGACCACGAGCGTGATGAAATTGATTTAAGTCTGAAACGTATGTATATTATTTTGCATGGCGACGGAAGTGAAGACTCTGTTTCATTTCTAAACGTTGACGCCATCGACTATTGCACTTTTGGAAATTCAAAGCCATTTAGGGTCAAGATCAGGAATATTTTGAATGACAATCACACTTATATTTATATTAAAAAGGCCGATGCTTCAAGGGTTTACGGATTAGAATTAGAGCATATTCTGTCGCCCAACAACATCAACTTTTTGGTTTATAAAGATACGTTGATTGAAGAGCATGTATTGGGAGTTCCTGGGGATAGTTTTATTGAGGAAAATCTTAAAAATGTGTCGCCTAGCGGAAAAAAAAGACTTTCGAAAGAGTTTGTGAAATTTAATGAACGTTGCGTCATTCGTTTGTTGGGTGATATGCGGGCTTATAATTACGTGATCGTGGCATCATACGATTTTGACCAGGTAGAATATAGAATTCGTGCCATGGATTTTGACCAGCAATGTTATGAAGGAAATTTAAAAGTTTATTTTCCGCAATATTTTAAAGAAAATTATCCTTTTGTGAAAATGGTTTCGGATAACCTTCAAAAGGAATCCATAGAACAATATAAAAAAGAAGAACGTTCAGCAATTGCGAGAAGGTTTAGAGGCGCTCACACCCGAATAAACAGTTTGTTGGAATGTATGGCAAATGATACCATTTCAACGCCCGAAAAAATTCACCAGTTAAAAATTGGTTTGATACGTTATACCAACGATAAAAATTTCAGAAAATGCAAAACGATGGGCGATATTTTAAAAGTAGGCTTCGATTTTGTAGTAAGGAATTACGAAACTGTAAACACCTATATTATTAGGTAAAAAGCCCCCTAACCCCCGAAGGGAGGACAGAGCGTAAAAAAAAATGTGTGGTACACATTTTTAGCGAATGGGTCAGCTGGCGCGTTGGGAAATGAGGCAATATTTTGAATTGATAAGTATAACTGAGAAAGTTAAAAGTTATTTGATATTAGGCACTTTAAGTGCTTAACTCAGTTTAATTAATAATTGTCGTAGTCAAATTCATCCAAATTTTCAAAATCATCATCGTCGAGGCTTTCAAAATCATCAAATTCTGCCTCTGCGGTAAATTCTTTTTCGGGTGCTTTATCAGGTTTCTCCCCAATGGACATCATGATTTTTGGCAAGTCTTTTTCATCAGGAGCCACAATTTTGGACAATTCAACAAAAAACGTCCACATGGCAAGAAAATCGTACACATAAATTAGGTTATCGCCTTCTTTTAGCAAAACATTTTTCAATAAAGAATTTCTCATGCACAAGGCAGTTCCGTCATCTGACATATCAAAAAGCGGAATTTCTTCACCTTGTTCCCAATCTTCGTTGGTTCGGTAAAAAGAAGCCATTTCAAGTCCTTGAAATCCAAACGATTTCGCAATAATAAAATGTAATTCTTCTAAATTAATGGTTTCATTAACAAGAATATCTCTAATTACGTCTTTTTCAACGTCCAATACTACCCTAATTTTGTAAGCCATTTTATAAACTGATTTTAAAATACAAATGTACTATTTTAAGTTTTAATTCTTATTTTTACCAACAGACAATTTTTTTATGAATCAAAAAGAAAAAACATTAAAAACGTTAAATGCGCTATGCAAAAACACCTTGATGGAAACGTTACACATTACGTACACCGATGTTGGCGATGATTATTTGGTCGCTAAAATGCCCGTAAACTCAAGCGTTTTTCAGCCTGATGGCATTTTAAACGGAGGCGCCACCATGGCGTTGGCAGAAAGTGTCGGCAGTCCGGCTTCCATGTTGGTGATTGACAACGATAAATTTATGGTGAGGGGCATTGCATTTTCAGCCAATCATTTAGGAAGCGCCAAAAGCGGAAATGTTATAGCAACGGCGAAGTTTATTCATAAAGGAAGAACCACGCATTTAATAGAAATCAGGGTCGAAGATGACTTGGGAAAATTAATTTCGACGTGCAGGCTCACCAATATTATTTTGCCGAAATAACAGGTAATATAATGATTTTTAATTATTTAATTTGTAACCATTGTCAGAAGAAATAGCAAATTTTTTTATTGAATTGGAACGTGTTTATCAGTCAAAAGCACCATTTGTGGTGTTCAGAAAACCGGATGAAGATTTGGTGACGGCTTTTGTACAGCGAACGAAAGAATTGTATGAATTAAAATCCTACGATGAAATGGGTTTTGTGTTCGCGCCGTTTAACTCTCAGGAGAAAAAAGTAATGTTTTCTTTTAATGAATGCGATTCATTTAGTGTATCGATTCGAAATATTAAGTTATTGGAAACCAATGAAATTCAAACAAATAAATCGAAATTTGAAAATATTGAAGAACCAAATGATTTAAAAGAAAAACACATCGCAATAGTTCAAAAAGCCATTGATTTTATCAAAAATAAAAATGCCCAAAAAATTGTTTTGTCACGAAAGGAAACTTTTGAAATTGAAAATTTAAATGTGATTGACACTTTCAAAAACATGTTGAATTCCTACAAAAATGCTTTTGTGTATTTGTGGTTTCATCCTCAAGTCGGATTGTGGATGGGCGCAACACCTGAAAAATTGCTCACTGTTGAAAAAGGCAATTTTAAAACGATGGCGCTTGCTGGAACTCAAAAATACCAAGGAACAACAAATGTGGTTTGGCAAAATAAAGAAAAACAGGAACAACAATATGTAACAGAATTTATCCTGAATAATTTAAAAGAATCTGTTGAAAATCTGGAAGCTTCTGAACCATTTACGGTCCAGGCCGGTAATTTGGTGCATATAAGAACCGATATTTCCGGTAAATTAAAGTCCGCCAATTCTTTGGAAAACCTCATATATTCCCTACACCCAACACCCGCTGTTTGCGGTTTGCCAACAGCCGTTGCCGCAGCTTTTATTTTGCAGCATGAAGGCTATGACAGATCTTTTTATGCGGGTTATTTAGGAGAATTGAATATCCATAAGGCTACTAATTTATTCGTGAATTTACGCTGTGTGCAAGCGGAAAGTAGCTTGGTTTCTATTTATGTTGGCGGCGGAATTACGGCCGACAGCATTCCTGAAAATGAATGGGAAGAAACCGTTTTTAAGGCTGAAGTGATGAAAAAAGTGTTGTCGTAATTGCATCTTTAAGCACCATTCAGTATAAAATAATGGTATCACCATTTTTTTGCTATTGCAAAAATCCCTTAAATCTTATTTTTAGGGTATAAATGATGCATAAATTCCTGAATTACTGAAATAACTTTCCTTAAATTTGCAGCTTTAATTTAGCCATTTAATGCCACAATATCCAAAGAAAGAATTAGCTAAACTTGTTATTGCTTCGTGCATAGCAAATGAGATTGAACATATTGTTATTTCTCCAGGTTCAAGAAATGCGCCCTTAATTATTGGTTTTAACGCATCAAAACGGATTACTGTTGAATCGGTTGTTGATGAGCGCAGTGCTGCTTTTTTTGCTTTGGGAATTGCGCAGCAAACAAGAAAACCGGTAGCTTTGGTATGTACTTCAGGCTCGGCGTTGTTAAATTACTATCCGGCAATTGCAGAAGCTTTTTACAGTAACATTCCTTTGGTGGTAATTTCGGCCGATAGGCCTGCGCATTTGATCGATGTTGGGGACGGACAAACAATCCGCCAGGAAAACGTGTTTGAAAATCACATTTTATGCAACGCAAATTTAGGAAATGGAAATGAAGAGGAACTCATTGAAAAAGCACTGCAGACCGCAACCGACAAAAAAGGTCCCGTGCATATCAATGTTCCTTTTGATGATCCTTTGTATGAAATGATAACGGCTGAAAATATTGAGGTTGAGGTTGAAAAATTAAAATCGAAAATAGTTAAAATTGAAGAAAAATCTTTGCTGAAGGAAATTCCGCTGGAGGTTGATGAACTGCAGAAATTTGCGGATATTTGGAATGCTTCCACAAAAAAAATGGTGTTGGTGGGCGAACATTTTCCTGATGAATTGCTTCAAATTCAATTGGAATATTTGGCAAAAGATCCATCGGTATTGGTGCTTATTGAAAATACTGCCAATGTTTCTCATCCCAAGTTTATTAACAGCATCGATAAATTAATATTTCCTTTTGTGGAAGATGAACTGTCAGCATTCAAACCAGATATTTTGCTGACTTTAGGCGGAATGATTGTTTCAAAAAAAATAAAGGAGCAACTCAGAAACTACAAACCAAAACACCATTGGCATGCAGATGCTTTAAGGGCGTATGATACTTTTCATTGTTTGGAACATCATTTTAAGGTGTCGCCGCAATTATTTTTTAGTCAGTTTTTCTTTTTAACAAAATCTAAAGAAAGCAATTACCAGCAATTTTGGCTTCATAAAAAGGAATTCAGATTGCAAAAGCACCGGGAATTTATGGACAATTGTGCGTTTTCCGATTTAAAAGTGTTCCATATTATTTTAGCAACCATTCCAAACCACACCCAATTACAATTGGGCAACAGCTCTGTAATACGATATGCACAGCTATTCGACAGTAACAAATCATGGCGGATTTTTTGTAACCGTGGAACTAGTGGAATCGACGGATGCACAAGCACTGCTATTGGCGCAGCTTATGCCGTTAAGGAAAGCACTTTGTTTATTACGGGAGATATCAGTTTTGTGTACGACAGCAACGCACTGTGGAACAACTACATTCCAAACAATTTCAGAATTATTGTGATTAACAACGGCGGCGGCGGTATTTTCAGATTTATTCCGGGACCGCAACAATCTGGATCATTGGATTATTTTGAAACGCCACACCATTTAACTGCGGAACATTTGTGTAAAATGTATCATTTTGAATACAGCACCGCAAAAAATGAAAAAGAACTACAACAACAACTTTCTAATTTTTATGAAGATTCCAGCCTTCCAAAGGTGTTGGAAATATTCACGCCAAGGTTAGAAAACGACCAAATATTAAAAGCATATTTCAACAATTTAAAAGCATAAATCATGGAAGGATTAAAAATAGGGGATAAGGTAGATTTGTTGGTTGTAAAGGCTACAACATTGGGTTTTACAGTCATGGTAAATCACGAATTTGAAGGATTGCTTTATAAAAGTGAGCTTTTTCAAAAAATTCATGAAGGTCAGCAATTAACCGGTTATATTAAAAAAATTAGGGAAGACGAAAAGCTCGACGTGAGTTTGCAGCCTATCGGTTTTAAACAAACCATTGTAAGCTATGAAATTACACTGCTGAAGGCGCTCAAAGAAAACAAAGGTTTTTTACCATTGAACGATAAAACGTCTCCGGAAGAAATAAAATATCAATTGGGTATGAGTAAAAAAGCCTTTAAAAATGCCGTTGGTGGATTGTTCAGACAAAAATTGATTACCATTTCTGATGAAGGCATCAAATTATCTGATTGGTCAATTGGCCAATTATAAGTTATATGTTATACGTTTTAGGTTATTAGTTATTTGATATATGTTATAAGTTGTTGATGCCTAAATAACGTTGACCTAATTTTAGTTTGAACTTTTAACTTTCAACGTTTCATTTTTTTCTTTTAATTATTAATTTTCCCTTCGGAGGCGAGGGGGCTTTTATTCTTTATAAGTTCCGTCTCGTTTTTTAAGAACCCTTTCAATGTTTTCGTAATAACCATCGGCATTGGGGTCGCCTTCCGGCAACTTCATATAACCGCTTTTGTAATATTCCAGCGCTTGTTTAAATTTGCCTCCGGTTTCATAATAACGACCGATATAATAATCCCCAATGGGCGATTCCTTATAAAGTTTGTTGATCATTTCGCCAAAATTCTTTAAATAATCCCCGTTTTCCTTGTCCAAAATAATGGGTTCAATGGCAAAAATATCGCTTTCTCTTATTTTTAGATTGCTTCCGAATAAATAGTCAATTTCAACATATTTATTTTCCAGATACGCAATTGCATCAGCTGGGGAAAGGTCTTTGATGTTTTTTTCAAACTCTTCTTTTGAAATTGCAGCATACAAATCAAAAATAAAGGCAAAAGCACTTGGAATGCTTTGTCCGATTGACGCAACGGCATTGCTTTTTTCGAAGAATTCATATTGATACTTAAACTTTGGGTTGTTGGCTGTTTTTAAGAGCTCATTAGTTCCGCTGATTGCCGTTTTCCAGTTTTCTGGATTGTAGGATCCACTGGACAAATAATAAAACCTGTTTTCATTTTTTAAGGTAGGGATTTTTTGATGCATCAGCGCAGGCATATCCGGAGCAAAATACGGATTGATGGCCACAAATGCATTAAACCCAGGGTTAGTTTCTATTAAAAAATAATTGATAAAATTTGCAGTCAACGTGTTGCCTACAATGGTTTTAAAAGGCGATAGCCTGTAAGTTTCTTCTAAGTAATCCAATAATTCACTTCTTATAAATCGGTAAAATGCCTCGCTGTCTTCTGTTGGCAAACTATTTTCTTTTGAATAAGCGCAATCTTTAATTCGCTCATTAAACTGATTTTGATTGATGCCGACAATAATTTGTTCCGGTGCTTTTTCCTTTGCCGAAAAAAGGATGGAATTTCCCACATAAACATCAAATAAATATTCGGCATCGAGCACAATGGTTAGCGGATACAATTTTGTTTCATCGTTTGCATAACTTGGCGGAACATAAATTTTAAGAAATCGATCATCATTCAATTCCCTTGAATTGAATTTTTTCAATTGGGTGCTTTGTGAATATAGCGCACTTGAAATGAGCAGGACAACTCCCAAAATTTTTATTTTTTTTAGTTGCAGTGTTTTCATGTTCTAAAGTTATATAAATTTTTTTAAAGACCAAAATCATAAATAGTTATAAAATTATAATCATTCTTTTTAAAATCTATTTTTTGCTTAAAAAAATATTGATTCCAAGTTTTATGCTTATAATTTTTTAAATCATTAAAAACATTTATTTTTACGTTCTAATTGAAACACAATGAAAGAAATTAATTGGAAAACGGTCAGAGATTTTGAAGACATTACCTATAAAAAATGCAATGGCGTAGCGAGAATTGCGTTCAACAGGCCCGACGTTAGAAATGCGTTCAGGCCTAAAACCACAAAGGAATTGTATGATGCCTTTTATGATGCCCAAGAAGACACGTCAATTGGCGTGGTTTTGCTTTCGGCAGAAGGCCCTTCAACAAAAGATGGCGTATATTCCTTTTGCAGCGGCGGAGACCAAAAAGCACGCGGACATCAGGGTTACGTGGGAGAAGATGGCTATCACCGATTAAATATATTGGAAGTGCAACGGTTGATCCGTTTTATGCCTAAAGTGGTGATTGCAGTAGTTCCAGGCTGGGCTGTTGGGGGCGGACATAGTTTGCACGTGGTTTGCGATTTGACTTTGGCAAGTGAGGAACACGCCATTTTTAAACAAACCGATGCCGATGTCACCAGTTTCGACGGCGGTTATGGCTCTGCCTATTTGGCCAAAATGGTCGGGCAAAAAAAAGCGCGTGAAATATTTTTTCTCGGAAGAAGTTATTCCGCGCAGGATGCTTATGAAATGGGCATGGTTAACGCTGTAATTCCTCATGAAAAATTAGAAGAAACCGCTTATGAATGGGCGCAGGAAATATTGGCAAAATCGCCAACCTCCATCAGAATGTTGAAATTTGCCATGAATTTAACGGACGACGGCATGGTTGGACAACAGGTTTTTGCCGGTGAAGCAACCCGCTTGGCGTATATGACAGAAGAAGCCACAGAAGGCAGAAATGCTTTTTTGGAAAAAAGAAAACCCAATTTTGAGAAAAAATGGATACCTTAAATCAATTAAAAATGAAAAATGTATGATTGTTTGATCATAATGATCGCCTAATTATGTCTTTTTTAATTAAAAAAAATCAAATTTGTAATAGCTAATATTTAACCTACCTCCGGCAGGCAAACTTTTAATATTTAATATCTAATATTTAACTTTAACAGCTAATTGATTAATCTTTTAATCTTTCAATAAATATTCATGAAAATAATTTGCATTGGGCGCAATTACGCAAAGCATATAGAGGAATTACAAAATGAAAGACCTAAAAATCCGGTGATATTTTTAAAGCCAGATTCTGCCATATTGGCAAAAAAACAACCTTTTTTTATTCCGCCTTTTTCTAACGATATACATTACGAAGTGGAAATATTGGTAAAAATAAATAAAGTGGGAAAGCACATCAATCAAAAATTTGCGCACAATTATTATGATGAAATTGGATTGGGAATAGACTTTACAGCGCGAGACATACAACAAGAATGCAAAGAAAAAGGTTTGCCTTGGGAAAAAGCAAAAGCTTTCGATGGAAGCGCGGTGATTGGTGAATTTTTTCCGAAGGAAAGTTTGGGGGATTTAAACAATTTAAACTTTAAATTGCAAAAAAATGACCAGATAGTCCAGGATGGAAATACAAACGCCATGCTTTGGAAAATTGACGAGCTTATTTCTTACGTTTCTCAGTTTTTTACCCTAAAAAAAGGAGATGTGTTGTTTACCGGAACTCCTGAAGGCGTTGGTAAAGTTTCTGAAAATGACGTATTGACAGGAACGATTAATAATATTGAAAGTTTTAAAATTAACGTGAAATAAATTTTTGTATGTCCGTAATCACCAATAATTTAATATAAATGCTTATCTTTGAGGAAAATAAAATTTATGAACATATTTAGTTTTACAGCCCACTT
>JAAFHC010000084.1 GCA_010906935.1 Gelidibacter sp. | reverse complement strand
AACGGTGCCGTTTTTCAGAATTGGGCGCAGTATTTACTCACCATGAAATACTTGTCGGAAATGAACGACGAGCAAACATTGATTATGTATTCCGGACATCCGATGGGTTTGTTTCCTTCCAATACCAATGCACCAAGAGTGGTGGTGACCAACGGAATGATGATTCCAAATTACAGCAAACAAAACGACTGGGAAAAATACAATGCCTTGGGCGTAACGCAATACGGACAAATGACAGCCGGAAGTTATATGTACATTGGTCCGCAAGGAATTGTTCACGGAACCACAATTACAGTGTTAAATGCCGGCCGAAAAATTGCTAAGGATGGAGAGTCTTTGGCAGGGAAATTATTTCTGACTTCCGGTTTGGGAGGAATGAGCGGGGCACAGCCAAAAGCCGGAAATATTGCTGGTTGTATTACAGTTTGTGCCGAAGTGAATCCAAAAATTACAGAGATTCGTTTATCGCAAGGATGGATTGATGAAAAAATAACTGATTTAGATGCATTGGCTTTAAGGGTAAAAAGAGCCAAAGAAAATAAGGAAGTGGTTTCCATTGCTTTTTTGGGAAATATTGTGGAGGTTTGGGAGAAATTCGAGGAAAAAAATGTGTATGTCGATTTGGGTTCCGACCAAACTTCGCTGCACAATCCTTGGGCTGGTGGCTATTATCCTGCAGGAATTTCTTTTGAGGAATCCAACGTGATGATGGTGGAAAATCCAAAACTTTTTAAAGAAAAGGTTCAGGAAAGTTTAAGAAGACAAGTTGCCGCAATCAACAAACACACGGTAAAAGGAACTTACTTTTTCGATTACGGAAATGCTTTTTTACTGGAAGCAAGCAGGGCAGGAGCTGATGTGATGGCCAAAAACGGCATCGATTTTAAATATCCGTCGTATGTTCAGGATATTATGGGACCTATGTGTTTTGATTATGGTTTTGGTCCATTTCGTTGGGTTTGCACGAGTGCAAATTCTCTTGATTTAGAAAAAACCGATGCAATTGCTTGTGAAGTTCTGGAAAAAATCAGAAAAAATTCACCAAAAGAAATTCAGCAGCAAATGACCGACAATATTCAGTGGATTAAAGGCGCACAGGAAAATAAATTAGTAGTAGGTTCACAAGCGCGTATTTTATATGCCGATGCGGAAGGACGCATGAAAATTGCCGAAGCTTTTAACAATGCCATAAAAAATGGAAAAATTTCAGCGCCAATTGTGTTGGGAAGAGACCATCACGACGTTTCCGGAACCGATTCACCTTACAGAGAAACGTCAAATATTTATGACGGCTCAAAATTCACGGCCGATATGGCCATTCAAAATGTGATTGGCGATAGCTTTCGCGGAGCAACCTGGGTGTCAATTCATAACGGCGGTGGCGTAGGCTGGGGCGAGGTCATCAACGGCGGATTTGGTATGGTTCTTGATGGTAGTTTAGAGGCCGAAAAGCGTTTGAAAAGTATGCTTTTTTGGGATGTAAATAATGGGATTGCACGCAGAAATTGGGCGAGAAATGAAGGTGCTGTCTTCGCCATAAAAAGAGCGATGGAAGTTGAGCCAAATTTAAAAGTGACATTGCCTAATTTAGTCGATGAAACCATCTTGAAAGATTTATTTTAATAATTAAAATTGTTTATAAATGAAAGCCTTAAAATTACTTCCGTTAGCTTTAATTTTTTTAGTAGTTTCTTGTAGTTCCATCAGAGTTGCAACCGATTATGATACGACTGCCGATTTTTCTAAGTATAAAACATTTGCTTTTTATAAAAAAGGAATTGACAAAGCTGAAATTTCAGATTTAGACAAACGAAGAATTTTAAAAGCTATTGAAAGTGAAATGATGGCAAAAGGATTTACAAAATCGGACGAACCGGATTTGTTGGTTAATATTTTTGCAAAATCAACTCAAAAAGTTGATGTATACAACAATAACTTTTATTACGGCTGGCATCCTTGGTATTACGGACCAAATTTTGGAACACAGATTTCCAAATACACCGAAGGCACTTTGTTTATTGATTTAATTGATGCAAACAAAAAAGAATTGGCTTGGCTTGGCAGGGAATAGGAAGCGGTGCTTTGTCCGCTACTGGAAATGTTGCTAAAAAGGAAGAAAAAATCAAAGAATTTGTTTCCGAAATTATGGCACAATATCCACCAGAAACAAAAAAATAATTTTATTTTCAAAAGTTTTAACCTTAATAAACTAAAAACGTTCTGAAATTTCAGAACGTTTTTTTTTTATTAGTTTTGTCGCATTGTGTTGGTTGCATTCGCAATTAATTGTTTTAAAATGGTATTCACATTGCTTTTTTCGCCAAAGTCTTCCAATGTTTTTTCAAATTTTTTTAATTTAAAATTCGATTGCTCATTTAAGTTTTGCAACATTAAAATTTGTTTCCAAACAGAAAAAAGTGACGCAATTAACTGGTTGTTTTTTTCGTAATTTTTATTTAGTTGGTGTATAATGCTTTTGGAATAGCAACTAAATGCCAACGGCATTGAATTTAATCTTTCCAGCATTTGTTGCATGCCATTTTTTAATTCCGGAAAAGTGCTGAAAGGCGCAATCCTATATTCGGTAGCTTCATTTCTTCCTTTGGATGAAATTAACAAAAAAGAATGAGTGATTAAATTGGTGTAGTCGATATCAGACTGATAATAAATTTCTATGCCGAGATTGGTATTCAGGATGAGCACTTTATCATTCATGGCGATTTCCAAAAAATCTGACAATGAAGAAACCTCTTTGCTTGAAATGAGCAATGATAATTTGTGTTTTTTGCTTGATATAAAAACAGATTTCAACAATGAGGCTTGTACTTTAAATAGTTACGACTTCATAATTTTAAGGCAATTTCAACCAATCTTACAAGTCAATAAAACAAATCTAAACAAAATCATTTAATAATAAAAATCGATCGTTTCTATTTAAAAATAGAATTTAACTATTAAATGAAGTTTGGACTAATAGTTGACTCTTACTTATTTTAAATTTAAATCATTCTGGATTCATTTGAAAAATGAATGTATCGAATTAATTGATTATTTTTGTTGAATCTATGTTTGAAAAACCAATTACTTCAGAAGAAGATTATTATACGAATGAAAATGAAGAAGGTTACCGTGTTTTTACGGAAAAATATCATTTGAAAAGAGGGTATTGCTGTAAAAGCGGTTGTAAACATTGTCCGTTTGGTTATGACAAAAAAACAGACAGCATGAAGCGTTAAATTTTTGTAACTTAATAAAATAAAAAATAAAAAGATGTTAAAAAAAATACTTTTGGTGGTGGTTGTGTTTCAACTTTCTGCCTGTGCAGAATTACAGCAGGTGATTAATCAATTGCCAAATGGAGAAATTACAAATTTTCAAATTGCGGCGGGCCTAAAGGAGGCTTTGCAAAACGGAGTTTCAAATCAGGTAACCACTTTGGCGGTTCAGGATGGGTTTTTTAAAAATGAAATGGTTAAAATTTTATTGCCTGCGGAATTGCAAAAAGTAGACCGTACTTTAAGAAGTATCGGATTGTCAAACTTGGCTGATGAAGGATTAAGAGTGTTGAACAGGGCTGCAGAAGATGCAGTGGGAGAAGCCATTCCTATTTTTACTGATGCCATAACAGGTATGACCATTGTTGATGCTAAAAATATATTATTGGGCGATAAAAATTCGGCTACCATATATTTGAAAACGGCTACTTCAACAGCCTTATATCAAAAATTCAATCCAATCATAAACAATTCATTTAAAAAAGTGGGCGCCGATAAAATTTGGGCAGACTTAATCACAAAATACAATAATTTGCCATTAACCACTGATGTAAATCCTGACTTAACGGATTATGTGACGAATGAAGCCCTCAAAGGCGTTTTCACTATGGTTGAAATTGAAGAAAGAGGAATTAGAGCGAATATTGCCAAACGTACTTCCGATTTGTTGAAACGTGTTTTTGCGTTGCAAGACTAAATTTAAAAATGGCTGTCTAATTTTTGATGCATTGCTTTAAAATAATCAAAAGCCAAAAGCAATCTTGATCCGTGCCAGCTAAACATTTCACCATCGGCAAATACAGTGATTGAACGATTTGTGTAAGTAGCTATTTCCATGGCATGTTCATCTTTAAACGGAAACGGTTCTGATGATAAAATAATGATTTCAGGATCGCCTTCATAGCGAATTTTATTGATTTCCACTTTAGGATATCTGCTCATATTTTGGTAAATGTTTTCAAACCTGTTTAGTTTTAACATTTCGTTTATATAAGTCTCATTTCCTGCAACCATCCAAGGTTTTGCCCAAATAAAATAAGCGGCTTTGCGTGTTGGTTTTGTTTTAATGAATTCTTTAAAATCGTTAAGTTTAAAGTTTATTTTTTCGACTAAATTTTGGCTTTCCGTTCTTCTGTTTAAAATAGTTCCCAAGCTTAAAATGAAATCGATACTGTCTTGAATAGTGGTGATATCGGAAAAATAAGTAGGCGCAATTTTTTCCAGTTCGGGAAGGAAATCATACGTATTCTCTTCTTTATTGCACAAAATAAAATCGGGTTGTAATGCCTTTATTTTATCGAAATCTACTTTTTTTGTGCCGCCAACAATGGTTTTGGTCGATTTTAAATGAAAAGGATGCACGCAAAATTTTGTAATTCCCACAAGTTCATTTTCTAAATTCAAATCGCACAGCAATTCCGTTTGGGAAGGTACCAATGAAATGATTCTTTTGGGATTTTTAGATATAGAAAATTCTCTTCCTAGTTGGTCTTTAATTATTTTCATTTTTTATTTTCCCCAATTTTCACGTCTGATTGCATACATTAGTTCATCTAACAATTCGCCATTCTTTATAAGAACTTTGTCAAATTTTCCTTCCAAAATAAAGTTGTTCTTTTCTAAAACTTTTTGTGAAGCAATATTTGTCCCAAATGGTATGGCAAATACTCGGTTAATTTTATAAGTATTAAAAGCAAAGTCAACCATTTGTTTTATGGCATCACTGATGATGCCCTGTCCCCAAAATGATTCAGCCAACCAATAACCAAGTTCAGCATTATTTCTATGTATATCTTCTTGTGGATGAATTCCTATGCCCCCAATTGCTTTACCGTCAATGTCTATTGCAAAAAGATGCAAAGGGAAGTCTTTGGTTGCGAATTCAATAAATGCTTTCCCGTTATTTTCGGTATATGGATGTGGGAATTTATCAGTCATATTTTTTGCAACATTCCAGTTGTTCGCATATTTGACCAAGCTGTCTATGTCAGACATTTCCCAAGGTCTAATTTTAAATTTCGTTTTATCCATTTATTTCTGATGTATGTTTTTTAAAAATGCCCGCTAACTATTTACTTAAAATCAAAGCCATTTCCTGTTGCAATTTTAAAGCTTCCAATTGCGCTGTTTTTGCGAAATTTTCATCATTTCCAGCATAAATAATGCTTCTCGCTGAATTCACCAGCAATCCGCAATCTTTAGTGAGTCCGTATTTGCAAACTTCCTGTAAATTTCCTCCTTGGGCGCCAACACCCGGAACCAATAAAAAATGATTGGGAACAATTTTTCTGATTTCTTCAAAATAAGTTGGTTTTGTCGCACCAACTACAAACATTAAATTTTCTGAATTTTTCCAGGTCAGAGCGGTTTTTATCACTTCTTTATAAAGCTCATTTCCTTCAATTTTCAATCCTTGAAAATCGAATCCACCTTTGTTTGAAGTCAATGCCAAAAGTATGGTGGTTTTATCTTCAAAAGCCAAAAATGGTTCCACAGAATCGCTTCCCATATAAGGCGCTACGGTTACCGAATCAAAATTTAAATCTTCAAAAAAAGCTTTTGCATACATGGTTGAGGTGTTGCCAATATCGCCTCGTTTGGCATCGGCGATAGTGAAAATTTCAGGATAATTTTTATTGAGATAATCAATGGTTTTCCCCAACGCTGCCCAGCCTTTTAATCCGTAAGCTTCATAAAAAGCGGTGTTTGGTTTGTAGGCAACGGCCAAATGATGTGTGGCATCAATAATTTGTTTGTTAAACTCAAAAATCGGATCTTCTTCTGCCAATAGGTGTTTTGGGATTTTATCCAAATCAACATCAAGTCCAATACATAAAAATGATTTTTTTTGTTTAATTTGTGCAATAAGTGCTTGTTTGTTCATACGTTCAAATAAAGAATTTAACAAAAGTAGTAATTTTAATACTTTAAGTTATCTTTGTTAACCAAATAAAGCACCTTGTTTAGTTATATTTTAAATAAAATATTTTACGGATTTCTTACGCTGTTTGGCGTAATTACCGTCATATTTTTTCTTTTTAATGTATTGCCCGGCGATCCGGCGCGAATGATGTTAGACCAGCGGGAGGACAGTGAACAGCTTCAAAATATTCGCGTTAAATACGGATTTGACCAGCCCATAACAACGCAATATCTTTATTATTTGAACGATTTGTCGCCTATTTCTATTCACAGTTCCAATCCAAAAAACTATACTTATTTATCTGCTGAAAAATATTCCTATTCAAAACTGTTTTCTGCAGGCGAAAAAATTGTTGTCATAAAGTTTCCTTATCTGCGGAAATCATTTCAAAAGAACGATAAAAATGTAACGGAAGTGATTGCGGAAACCTTGCCAAATACGGCCGTTTTAGCAGTTTCGGCCATTGTGATTGCCATCATCACTGGCATTTTTTTCGGAATACTTTCGGCATTGTATAAAGACACTTTTTTCGACAGGATTATTTCAATATTGAGCACTTTGGGAATGAGCGTTCCTTCCTTTTTTGCAGCCATTTTATTTGCCTGGTTTTTCGGATTTGTTTTACACAATTATACCAATTTAAATATGACGGGCAGTTTGTATGAAGTTGATGATTTTGGGGAAAATACCTACATTCAATGGAAAAATTTAATATTGCCGGCAATTGTATTGGGCATAAGGCCTTTGGCAGTAGTCGTTCAGTTGATGCGGAATTCATTATTGGAAGTTTTAAGTCAGGATTATATAAGAACCGCTCGGGCAAAAGGACTTTCAACCTATAAAATTATAAAAACTCATGCGTTAAAAAATTCATTAAATCCAGTCGTTACAGCGGTTTCTGGATGGTTTGCCTCTATGTTGGCGGGTGCTGTGTTTGTGGAATATATTTTTAACTGGAACGGATTGGGAAAAGAAATTGTAAACGCACTAAACACGCTGGATTTGCCTGTTATTATGGGAAGTGTTTTGGTGATTGCCACCATGTTTATTATTATCAATATTTTGGTGGATATCAGTTACGGATTGCTGGATCCAAAAATAAGGTTGAAATAAGTGAACAACACGAAAACGAATTCGTACAATAGTGAATCGAATTTTTTTAAGGAATTTAATAATGATTAAATTTGTCGATAAAAAGGAATAAAAAACAAAAATTATGAGAGCAAAAATAGTAGCCGGAAACTGGAAAATGAATAACGATTTGGATGAATCTAAATCGTTGGTTAAAAAAATCGCAAAAAGCATTAAAAAACAATCACTTATAAACACCAGAGTTGTTGTTGCGCCAGCATTTGTGAGTTTGCAAAAAGTGGCCGGTAAAGCCAAAGGAACAAAAGTAGAAGTGGCAGCACAGAACATGCATTTTGAAAAAAATGGTGCTTTTACTGGCGAAATTTCAGCATCGATGTTAAAATCGGTTGGCGTTCATATTGTGATTTTAGGACATTCGGAACGTAGGGAATATTTTGGGGAAACAGATGCACTACTGGCTAAAAAAGTAGATACAGCTTTGGCAAATAAAATGGAAATAATCTTTTGTTTTGGGGAAGTTTTGGCCGACAGAAAAGCGGTAAATCATTTTAAAGTTGTTGAAAGCCAAATTAAAAATGGTTTGTTTCATTTAGAGGCAGCCGCATGGAAAAATATAATATTGGCTTATGAGCCTGTTTGGGCAATTGGAACCGGCGAAACGGCTTCTCCTGAACAAGCACAGGAAATGCACGCTTTTATCAGAAAAATTGTTGCTGATAAATATGGTGAAAATGTGGCTGCTGAGGTTTCCATTTTATACGGTGGAAGCGTAAAACCTTCCAATGCACAGGAAATTTTTTCAAAACCTGATGTTGATGGCGGATTAATTGGCGGTGCCGCATTGAATATTGACGATTTTAAAGCAATAATTGACGCCATTTAATGGATAATATTTATATTTCTTATACTTTCAAAGTGAGTCCGAAAGAACCTGCAACAGAAATTTTAATTGCGCAATTGGGTGAAGTAGGTTTTGAAAGTTTTGTTGAAAATGAAGAAGGTGTTGAAGCTTTTATTCAGAAAAACGATTGGAATGCACATGTTTTAGAGGATATTTATGTGTTAAATTCAGGGGAATTTCAGATTTCCTATGAAATGAAAGAGATTGAACAAACCAATTGGAATATTGAATGGGAAAAAAATTTCAACCCTATTCAGGTTGATGATTTGGTAAGCATCAGAGCACCATTTCACGAAAATCCAAATCTGAAATATGATATTGTGATTGAACCAAAAATGAGTTTTGGAACTGGGCATCATGAAACTACGCATATGATGGTTCAGCATTTGTTGGACTTGGATGTTACCGGTAAAAAAGTGTTGGATATGGGTTGCGGAACAGGGATTTTGGCAATATTTGCTGAAATGAAAGGCGCAAAGCCAATTGACGCGATTGATATTGATAATTGGTGTTATCAAAATTCTTTGGAAAATGTGGAACGCAATAACTGTAAGCACATTGCTGTTTATGAAGGTGATGCCTCATTGTTGAAAAATAAAAAATATGAGGTAATTATTGCCAATATTAACAGAAATATTTTGTTGAATGATATGCAAGTTTACGTAAGCTGTTTAAACGAAAACGGCGTAATTTTACTAAGCGGTTTTTATAAAGAAGACATTCCTGTTATTGATGCGGAAGTTTCGAAATACGGGTTGAAACTTGATAAACAAATTGAACGAAATAATTGGGTTGCTTTGAAGTATGTAAAATAATGATTATTTTTGCAGTATGAGCACAAAAAGAAAAATACAGGAAGAGGTTGATGTTATTGAAAAAGAAGTCAATTTGCATGAAATTATTTTGTTTAACGATGACGTTAATACATTTGATTTTGTGATTGATTCCTTAATTGAAATTTGCGACCATACGGCGGAACAAGCGGAACAATGCGCTTTATTGGTGCATTATAAAGGTAAATGCGCCGTAAAAACAGGAGAATATGATGAATTAAAGCCGCGTTGCACACAACTTTTAACAAGAGGATTGTCGGCTGAAATAATATAATACTTCAGATTAAAGAAGAAATCAAACTAAAAGATCCCGAATATTTTCGGGATTTTTTTATTAAATCAATTTCTTATAAAGGAATGTTTCCATGTTTTCTATTTGGCCTGATAACCTCTTTCCCTTCAAGCATTTGGAAGGCTTTTATTAATTTTCTTCGGGTATCTTTCGGATAAATTACTTCATCAACAAATCCACGTCTTGCCGCTCCGTAAGGATCTTCAAATTTATAAGCATATTCCGTTTCTCTTTCTTTCAATTTGGCTTCAGGATCTTTTGCACTTATAATTTCATTTTTGAAAATAATTTCAGCAGCACCTTTTGCGCCCATTACGGCAATTTCAGCAGTTGGCCAAGCGTAGTTCATGTCGGCACCAATATGTTTGGAGTTCATCACGTCATAAGCGCCACCATAAGCTTTTCTAGTAATTACGGTAATTCTTGGCACGGTCGCTTCACTTAAAGCATACAATAATTTCGCGCCATTTTTTATGATGCCGTTCCATTCCTGGTCCGTTCCTGGTAAAAATCCGGGAACATCAACCAATACCAACAATGGAATATTAAAACAATCGCAAAAACGGGTAAATCGCGCTCCTTTTATAGCACTGTTTACGTCCAAACAGCCTGCTAAAATCATTGGTTGGTTGGCAACAATGCCTATACTTCTTCCGGCAATACGCGCAAAACCCACAATAATATTTGCAGCAAAGTCCTTATGTATTTCGAAAAAAGAATCTTCATCTATGATACCGGAAATGACATGGTGCATATCATAAGGTTTATGCGGATTTTCCGGAATGATGTTTTCAAGCCCCAATCTTATTTCGTCATGTAATTCAAAAGGTAATTTTTTGGTAATTTCCCTATTATTTTGAGGCATATAACTCAACAATGTTTTAACGTCCTCTAAACATTGAATGTCATTTGCAGAAGTGATATGTGTAACCCCAGATTTTGTTGAATGTGCGCTGGCACCGCCAAGTTCTTCAGCTGTTACAGATTCATTTGTTACGGTTTTCACCACACTCGGACCGGTAACAAACATATAACTGGTATTTTCAACCATCAATGTAAAATCGGTCATTGCCGGAGAATAAACGGCACCACCAGCACAAGGTCCCATAATCGCCGAAAGCTGCGGCACAACACCCGACGCCTGAACATTTCTGAAAAAAATATCTGCATAACCGCCTAATGATCTTACGCCTTCCTGAATTCGCGCACCGCCAGAGTCATTTAAACCAATAATTGGAGCGCCAACTTTTACGGCCTGATCCATAATTTTACAAATTTTTTCGGCGTGCGTTTCAGAGAGTGCGCCACCAAAAACAGTAAAATCTTGGGCAAATACATAAACCAGTCTTCCGTTAATTGTGCCATATCCGGTAACAACACCATCACCAAAATAAAGTTCTTTTTCCATGCCAAAATCGGTTGATCTGTGTGTTACAAGAATGCCCATTTCTTCAAAAGAACCTTCATCCAATAAATATTGGACTCGTTCTCTTGCCGTTAATTTTTTCTTGCCGTGTTGCTTTTTTATACGAATTTTTCCGCCTCCCAAATGTGCAAGCGCAATTTTTTCTGCTAAATTTTCAAACTTTGGATTCATAATAATATCTTATGATTAATGGGAAATAGGAATTCTTAATTTTTTCTGATCTTCTAAATACAACGATAAACCTACCAAAGCGGCAATTTTAGCTTCTTCATCTAATCCTGCCTGTAAAAGTTTCGGTGTGTAGTAATTTTTAACAAAGTGCGTGTCAAACTTGCCTGATCTAAAAGCTTCGTGTTCGCAAACAAATTTTCCAAAAGGCAAGGTGGTAAAAACACCTTTAATTATATAATTGTCAATAGCATCAATCATTAATTGAATGGCTTCTTCCCGCGTTTTTCCGTAGGTGATCAATTTGGAGAGCATTGGATCATAATAAATAGGAATGTCCATTCCTTCTTCAAATCCGTTATCCACCCTTATTCCATCACCAACTGGAATTTTATACGTGCTTAAATTGCCTACACTTGGCAAAAAGTCGTTCATAGGATCTTCTGCATAAACGCGTAATTCCAATGCATGACCGTTAATTTTTAAATCTTCTTGTTTGAATGGAATGGCTTCGCCACGTGCAATTTTAATTTGTAACTCAACCAAATCAACGCCGGAAATTAATTCAGTTACGGGATGTTCAACTTGTAAACGTGTATTCATTTCTAAAAAATAGAAATTTAAATGCTCATCCACTAAAAATTCTACGGTTCCTGCGCCTAAATAATCGCAGGATTTTGCCACCTTAATGGCAGCGTCGCCCATTGCCAATCTTAATTCGGGTGTTAAAACTGATGAAGGCGCTTCTTCAATCACTTTTTGGTGACGTCTTTGTATGCTGCACTCTCTTTCAAAAAAGTGTAGAATATTCCCATGGCTGTCTGCCAAAACCTGAATTTCAATATGTCTTGGAGACGTAATGTATTTTTCTATAAATACGGAGCCATCACCAAAAGCGGAGGTAGCTTCACTAATGGCGCGATTCATTTGTTGTTCAACTTCTTTTTCATTTTCTACAATGCGCATTCCTTTGCCACCACCGCCTGCGGAAGCTTTAATAAGAATGGGAAAACCTATCTCTCTTGCAATTTTTGCTGCTTCTTTTGGGTCGGTTACCGCCCTGTCAATTCCCGGCACCATAGGAATATTGTAATTTTTGACAGCGTCTTTTGCGGCCAATTTGCTTCCCATCATTCTAATGGCACTGGATTTTGGACCAATAAATATCATATTGTTTTGTTCCACTTTTTCGGCGAAATCGGCATTTTCACTTAAAAAACCATAACCGGGATGAATGGCATCTACGTGTAATTTTTTGGCTGCGTCAATAATTTTTTCGATGGAAAGATATGACTTATTGGAAGGAGCTTCCCCAATACAAATTGCTTCATCAGCGAATCGGACATGGGGCGCGTTTCTATCGGCTTCAGAAAAAACCGCCACCGTTTTAATCCCCATTTTATGAGCGGTTTTCATCACCCTAATGGCGATTTCACCTCTGTTTGCCACCAATATTTTTTTCATTTTTTAAAAGTATTTGGATAATTTTAATAATTAACTGAACTGAGGCAGTTCACGACATTTCAATAAGTAGCGCTCCTTTTTCAACTGTTTCACCACTTTTTGCATAAATTGATTTGATAAAGCCTGCTTTTGGAGCACTGATTGCGTTTTCCATTTTCATTGCTTCTAAAATTAATAAGGTTTCCCCTTCTTTAACTTCCTGATTTTCTTCAACGTTTATGCTTAAAATAATACCTGGCATAGGCGCTTTTATGCTATTTGCTTTAATGGAAGAACCAATGGTAAATCCCATTTCTTTAATGAGCTGATCTATTTCATTGGCGATTTTAACAGTATAGTTTTTCGCATTGACGCTTAAAACATATTCTCGATTGTTAAAATCAGATTTTTCAAGTTTAACGACAAAAGATTTGTTCTTTTCAATAATATGAAAATTTGATGCTGAGCGCTTTAACAAATCTAATTTTTCTATGTCGGAACTATTAAATTCAAATTCGTGCGAGTCATTTACTTTTACTTTCAAGGCTTTACATTTTTGGTTAAAATTATTTTTGTAAAAAACGAGATTGTTGATGATATAAAGATATTCAATTTCTTGTCAAAATAATTGAGATTTCAATCACTATTTTACAAGAAATGTGCTTTTCGCTATTAAATATACCGTAAATTAAGAATAAAACAAAAAAAACGATTTTAAAAACGGATATGAAGTATTACATAGAATTCGGAAAACAATTTAAGGCAAGTATTGGCATAAACGAAAAAAGACTGCCTTTTCAGGCAGTCCCTTCTTTTTTTACTACTAACTAAAAAAATCAAAAACATTACTTAAACAAAGTAGGTAATGAATCTATGGGTTAAAAGTAATTTTTAAACATCGAAAATTCAATGACTTTTATCACTTATTTGAAAAATAGTTGATTTATTTATAAATTAGTATAGGATGGGATTTTTTAATGTTTCCCAAAATACTATATTTTAATTAGATGTGTAAAATTGAGAAAATCTTTTATAAATAAAAATGCAATTACCTATAAATAAATAATTGCATTTTTTCGTGACCTCGAATGGATTCAAACCAATTTGATTTACCCTTTATTTAAAAGGCTTCCCAGACTCCTTGTTATTTTTGTTGACCGATTTGTTGACCTAACCTTTAATTTGTTTTGATTAGATTTGACTTTCTGTCTATTTATAAAAGTACAAATTTTAAATTAATAAATTGAATTAAAATCAATTAAATACTATGATACTTTTTGTAAATATTCGTTTACAACTTCTATGTTGATTCCTGAATATTCTGCAAATTCTTTTGAAGTTACAAATTGGTGTGAGCTC
>JAAFHC010000083.1 GCA_010906935.1 Gelidibacter sp. | reverse complement strand
AAATTTTCGCCAGCTATTTCACGGGTTATTTCACCGCCAACTTTTGTTGGAACACCAAATATTTTAGAAATAACGCCTTGAGTGTCGGAAATTAACGGAAAATTCAATTGGGAGGATTCTTTAAAAATTTTTAAATTTTTCACCTCGTCGCCGCTAATTCCAACAATGGTTGCACCCATTTTATCGAAAGTGGCCTTGTCATCTCGATATGCGCAGGCTTGAGCGGTGCAGCCGCCTGTCATGGCTGCCGGATAAAAATACACCACCAAAAAATCGGATTTTATTGTGCTCGATTTCCAATTGGCACCGGTATCGTCCGTTCCAGAAAATTCAGAAACCTTGTCACCAATATTAATTTCGTTCGGGTTTTGTGCCATCACTGAAATGGTAATTGTTAAAAGTGCGAATATGGTTGTGAGTTTTTTCATTATTTTTTTAGTTTAGCGTACAATAATACCAAAATCAACAGGTATAATTGTCAATTGAAATTTATTTTAACGTTTTTTTATAGGAGGCACTAAATTGTCCTGCAGCTTTTTGAGGATAATTTTGTGGTATGCATCGCTGATTTTTATATTTTCAGTGATTTATGGCATCAATAATTTTATTTCAAAAACCCATAAATTAATTAATCGTCATTTTTATTGCTAAAAACACCCATTCTTACAAAGAAAAAAGCCAATATTCCAAATGCAAGAATTGGAAAAATAATGTTTATTTCTTTTTTCCCGCTTGTGATATCGTTTAAATTAACAAATAAAAAGATGATACCAATTAAATAGATAATCTTATAAAGTAGCGGTTCATTTTTCAAAAATTCTTTTCCATTCATTTTTTTTAAATTTATTATTCAAGCAAATTTATTATTCAAACTTTAAATTCGTTACCGTTGAAGACGGTTTGAAATTATTTTGATATGTAAATATATTTATTTTTTTTCTTTTATTCGTTTAACGCTATGTTAAAATCTTGATGGTTCAATTATAAATCTGAAATTTTGCTTGAAATCCGAATAATTATAGGGACTTTATCTTTCTTATTTATTGAATTTTAGCCTGAAAAATAATTAATTGCACCCAACGGTTTTCTGATCGGTGTTTTTATGTAACAGACTTTATGATCATTATTCCAATGATGATTGAAAAAGGTGAAATTAATTGGAAATAAATTGGTTTTAAAAAATCTGCGCATTTATTTGAAAAATTATGGTGTAATTTTCTTGGTACAAAATAGAGCATAAAAGAAGTAATGAGCATAAACCAACCAAATAACTTAAAAAAATTAGGATATTTTGAATAATCTGAGAATATAATTAATGCAATTGCAGGGATCATTCTCAATGTTATTTCTGCATAGTTTATAAAATTGGTGCTTCCAGCTTTTCTCAAAGTTTCTCTTGCGATTTTCGGTCTAATTAGCATAATTCCACCAACATACATAAAAAATATTCCAAAAGCAATTAAGAGCCATTTTGCAATTTCAATGATCATCATTTAATTTTCTCATCTTTTGATTAAATTTCTAAGGTTCACGATTTTTGGCAGTTTGATGTTTCAAATTTTAATCAGGCAAATAATTAATTACCTCTTTTCTTAATTTTTAGCTTCAAAACCATAATGCTGTAAAAATTAAATTATTTATAAACCGCATTCACTTTCCAAAAAGAAATCTCAGGAGGTCCGGCGAGGAAAGTCTGTGATTCAACAATAAATTCTTTTAGATGCTTTGTTTTCATGTGTTGGTTTTGATAGTACAACGCATCATCCCATACTTCATATAACAGAATATTAGAATTGTCTTTTTGATCAATGTGCAGTTTAAGACTTACGAAATGATCTTCTCCTTTAACTTGTTCAATCAGTTTCTTTAGGCCTGTAACAGCATCAACACTTTTATTTGGCAGTGTTTTGTATTTCACAACGACGATTAAATTGTTTTCATCTTTATTTTTATCACAACCAGCAAAGGTTGAAAAGATCATCAAACCTAAAATCAAAAAAAGTTTATTCATCATATATAGTTTTTAATAGTTAATTATTGTTTCCCTGTGGCACAAACTGCTTGCCGTTAACTTGTTGAGCTCTGCGAAATATCAGACTTTATTTTGCTGAACTTCAGCAATTTTGCTTTACCCAAACTTACAATAATTTTAACGGACTTTCATTTTTGCATTAAACATAAAATTATGAGTCGTAAATTGTTAAACAATTAGGTATCACTCCACCAAACTATCAATCAGCACATTTAATATTTCAATGGCGGCTTTTGATATTTTTGTTCCCGGACCGAAAACGCCCGCCACGCCGGCATCAAATAAATACTGATAATCCTGCGCCGGAATTACGCCGCCGGCAATCACCATAATATCTTCTCGCCCATATTTTTTAAGTTCAGCAATCACTTGTGGCACCAAGGTTTTGTGTCCTGCCGCCAGGGATGAAACTCCCAAAACGTGCACATCATTTTCTATGGCTTGTTTTACGGCTTCTTTTGGTGTTTGAAAAAGCGGACCAATATCAACATCAAAACCCAAATCGGCATAACCTGTGGCAACTACTTTGGCACCGCGGTCGTGGCCATCTTGCCCCAATTTCGCAATCATAATTCGTGGACGTCTTCCTTCCAATTCAGCGAATTTATTGGCCAATTCCTTGGCTTTTTCAAAATCTGAATCGTTTTTAATTTCTTTACTATACACGCCGGAAATAGATTTAATGGTTGCTTTATATCGTCCAAATACTTTTTCTAAAGCATCGGAAATTTCTCCTAAAGTAGCTCTTTTTTCAGCAGCAATAATCGCCAACTCTAATAAATTTCCTTCTTGGGTTTTGGCGCACTCGGTTAAATTTTGCAGTGCTCTTTGAACTTCTTCGGTATTTCTTGCTGCTTTTAAGGCGTTCAACCGCGCAATTTGCGATTCTCGAACAGCATCATTGTCCACTTCCAAAATTTGCAACGGATCTTCTTCTTCCAAAACATATTTATTCACACCAACAATAATATCGCGGGTGCTGTCAATTCTGGCTTGTTTTTTTGCGGAAGCTTCTTCTATGCGCAATTTCGGAATGCCTTGCTCAATGGCTTTGGTCATTCCGCCCAGTTCCTCCACTTCTTGCAGCAGTTCCCAAGCTTTGTTTACCATCTCTTCAGTGCGTTTTTCAACAAAATCGGAACCTGCCCAAGGATCTACGGTTTTGGTAATTTTTGTTTCTTCCTGAATATAAATTTGGGTATTTCTGGCTATTCGTGCAGAGAAATCTGTTGGCAATGCAATGGCTTCATCAAGCGCATTGGTGTGTAAACTTTGCGTGCCGCCAAATGCCGCTGCCATCGCTTCAATAGCGGTTCGTGCCACATTGTTAAACGGATCTTGTTCCGTTAAACTCCAGCCGCTTGTTTGACAATGTGTGCGCAATATCAACGATTTTGGATTTTTTGGATTGAATTGTTTGACCATTTTTGCCCACAACATACGCGCGGCCCTCATTTTTGCAATTTCACCAAAATGATCCATGCCAATGGCCCAGAAAAACGACAAACGAGGTGCAAAAGAATCAATATCCATTCCGGCTGCAATTCCCGTTTTGATGTATTCCAATCCGTCGGCCAACGTATAGGCCAATTCAATTTCTGGTGTCGCTCCGGCTTCCTGCATATGATAGCCCGAAATAGAAATAGAATTAAATTTCGGCATATTTTTACTGGCATATTCAAAAATATCAGCGATAATTTTCATGGATGGCGTTGGCGGATAAATGTAGGTGTTGCGCACCATAAATTCTTTCAAAATGTCATTTTGAATGGTGCCTTCCAACATTTTTTCGGCAACTCCTTGCTCTTTCGCGGCCACAATGTAAAAGGCCAAAATTGGTAAAACAGCGCCGTTCATGGTCATGGAAACCGACATTTGGTCTAACGGAATTTGATTGAAAAGCATTTTCATATCTTCAACCGAATCAATGGCTACACCGGCTTTGCCAACATCGCCTTGAACGCGCTCGTGATCTGAATCATAACCGCGGTGTGTTGCCAAATCAAATGCAACCGATAAACCTTTTTGGCCGGCCGCCAAGTTTCTGCGGTAAAATGCATTGCTTTCTTCAGCAGTTGAAAATCCGGCGTACTGACGAATGGTCCAGGGCTGACGAACAAACATGGTGGAATAAGGACCTCTTAAATAGGGTGCAATTCCGGCTACATAGTTTTCGTGTCCAAAAGAAGTTTCCTTCTCGGTTTGACTGGCTATTTTTAGTTGTGAAAAATCTTTACGCTTCATCTTTCAGTCTTTTTTGTTCTAATTTTTCTGACAATCTTGATGGGATTATAGGAATTATCAGGGTTTTTTGTGGATTTCTTGCAACAAACGGATTTCCTTGCAAATTGTGTTTCATTTTATCCTGTTCATTCGGATATTTGTTGGTTCCCAGTAAAATAAGTTCGCCGGCATCAAATTGCGCTTGTTCTTTTTTTGCATTTTCTTTGATTTTTCGCTGAATGGTTCCTTCTTTTAATTGAGATAAAAATCCGCCTCCTTTTTCAATTTCCTTGAAAATATCCAATGCTTTTTCCGCCATTTGTTTTGTGATGGATTCAATATAATAGGAATTTGTGGCAATTTGTTGCCCATGTTTAAAATAGCTTTCTTCTTTTAAAATGAGCAATTGGTTTCTGGCAATGCGGTCTCCAAAATCATTGGAATCATGAAAAACAGCATCATAAGCACAATTTGAAATGGTGTTTGCGCCGCCCAAAATGGCGCTCATACTTTCGGTGGCGGTACGCAACATATTGACGTTGTAATCGTAAATGGTTTTGTTGCGCAGACTTGGTTCTGCATAAATTTGGGCATTTGCCTCGGTTTCATATTGGGAAAGCATTAAATTATAAACATATTTAAAAGCCCTTATTTTTGAAATTTCAAAGAAATAATTATTGCCAACCGCAAAATTGAATTGTATTTTTTGGGCGATTTCAGCGCCAAATCGGGTTAAATATTCGTTGGCAACAGCCAACGCATAAGCAACTTGCTGCACCGTATTTGCGCCTGCATTTTGGTAAATATCGGCATGAACGCCCAATATAAATGCAGTCGGATTTTTACGAATAATGGTTTCCAACGTTTTAAAATCATCATTCAAGGATTTGTGCCAATTCCCAGTTCTTGCCAATTTGCCTACAATGTCTATATTATAAAAAACGGTTTCGTTTTTAAGTAATGCAGCAAGTTCATCAATAAATGCTTCGGATAAAAATTCAAAATGAAAATGAAATTCTATATTTTTATGCAACAAGTTTTTAAATAATAAGGCAACATCGAAAGGTTTTTTAGCGATAAATTTTAGTGAATTCGCCCCTTTGTTGGTGGCATCAACTGCTTTTAAGTTTGCATCGCCTTCTTCGGAAACAACAATTTTCTGGCAGATTTTAAAATCTTCTTTGGAGAGCGGAATATTTAATTTTTCGAAATCGTCTGCGTGGTAAAAAGGCTTTATAGTAATGCCTTCATTGGTTTTGGTGAGAAGAGTTTCGTTGTAATCGGCTCCTTTTAAATCGAACTGAATTTTTTGTTTCCAGGCAGCAGACGAAACTGGCGGAAATTCTTGTGTAATAATACTGCTCATAATTAAGGTATATTAAACAAAAATCGGAAATATATTTAGAAATAAGCCTTATGGCCTCAATAATTTGCTAAAATGGTATCGCTATTTTTTAGGAATCGTGTCAAATTCAATAATATAAATTTCTTCCGTTTCTTTCTTCATTTTATATTGTTCCCTTGCAAATTTTTCCAATGCTTCCTTATCATTGTGTTTATCTATAAACACTTTATCCGAATCAATTTGCGACTGATAATATTCTTTTTCACTTTGAAGCTTGTCTATTTCCTTATCAAATTCGTGATGGTTTACCCACGAATTTTCATCAAAAAAAACCATCCAAACAAAAAATATAGCAAGAATCATTACGTATCGGTTCGTAATAAATTTTACAATTGGTTTATTTTTTATTTGCTTTAAAGTCATGAACTAAAGTTTGTGGCTAATTACGGTTCTAACAATATCAATGGCCACCGTATTGTATCGGTCATTTGGAATAATAATGTCGGCATAATTTTTTGTGGGCTCAATAAATTGCTGATGCATAGGCTTTAACGTATTTTGATAACGATCCAACACTTCCGTGATATTTCGGCCACGTTCTTCAATATCTCGTTTTACGCGACGTATCAAACGTTCATCCGTATCAGCGTGCACAAATATTTTGATGTCGAACAAATCACGCAATTCCTTGCTGTTAAAAATAAGGATTCCTTCAACAATAATTACTTTTCTTGGGTGTGTAATTAAAGTGTCAGCGGTACGATTGTGCGTAACAAAAGAATAAACGGGCTGTTCAATAACTTCGCCATTTTTTAATTTCTTCAAATGCTCTACCAACAAATCAAAATCGATGGCTTTCGGATGGTCAAAATTAATTTTTGTGCGCTCTTCGTAAGACAAGTCGTTGGTCACATTATAGTAAGAATCTTGGGAAATTACACAAACCTCATCAGTAGGCAATTCATGTATAATTTGATTCACAACGGTCGTTTTTCCACTTCCTGTACCTCCGGCTATTCCAATTATCAGCATTTAAATTATCATTTTTAAAATCCTCCAAATTTAATGAATATAAAATAGCAAAAACAGATTTAGATAATTTTTTAAATTTTTAATATTTTGGGCGTTCCCGCTGAAAAAGCGGGCGGGCTTTTCGTTGCAAGTCCTCGCTATCGCTGTGGGCTTTCCACTTCACTCCCTAACGCGGGTTGAATTAATAATTAAATTTTTCCTAGCGAGCGAGTTTCCAGCTTGTGACCGCATAAATTTTGGGCTAACAAAAGCAAGAGCGGAATTCATGCATAAAAAAACCTCTTCGTTTTGAAGAGGCTTCTTGGAGCCGCCAGCCGGACTTCCTTCGGCTGCGCCTGCCTATCGGACAGGCTGGCTCAGGATAAACTTCTCGTCCGTTTCTTACGCTTAATATTTTGAAATAAAAAAAGCCTCTTCGTTTTGAAGAGGCTTCTTGGAGCCGATAGAGGGACTTCCTTCGACTGCGCCTGCCTATCGGACAGGCTGGCTCAGGATAAACTTCTCGTCCGTTTCTTATGTTTAATATTTTGAAATAAAAAAAGCCTCTTCGTTTTGAAGAGGCTTCTTGGAGCCGCCAGCCGGACTTCCTTCGGCTGCGCCTGCCTATCGGACGGGCTGGCTCAGGATAAACTTCTCGTCCGTTTCTTACGCTTAATATTTTGAAATAAAAAAAAGCCTCTTCGTTTTGAAGAGGCTTCTTGGAGCCGCCAGCCGGACTTCCTTCGACTGCGCCTACCTATCGGACAGGCTGGCTCAGGATAAACTTCTCGTCCGTTTCTTACGCTTAATATTTTGAAATAAAAAAAGCCTCTTCGTTTTGAAGAGACTTCTTGGAGCCGATAGCCGGACTTCCTTCGACTGCGCCTGCCTATCGGACAGGCTGGCTCAGGATAAACTTCTCGTCCGTTTCTTACGCTTAATATTTTGAAATAAAAAAAACCTCTTCGTTTTGAAGAGGCTTCTTGGAGCCGATAGAGGGACTCGAACCCACGACCTGCTGATTACAAATCAGCTGCTCTAGCCAGCTGAGCTACATCGGCTTTTGTGTGTGCAAATTAAATTACTTTTAAAGTAATAAGCAACTATTTCTGCAATTTTTTTCAATTTTTTTTTATTTAATTGGTATTTAGGAAATTGAATAATTAGGGCAATTTTTTAGGCAATTTAATAAAGCATAAACCAGTTCATTTAGCGATTATCTTTATGTGGAGGTTTATTAAACGATAATTTTTGCTAAATTATTTATTCAATAATTTTGGAATTTCATCTGTTCCCAGTAATTTTTTTTGGTCTTTTTTCTTCATTACATTTTCAACCACTTTAAATATACGCTGTTTAAGCTCTTTATATTTACCAATGTAACTACTGACTTCTTTTTCTAATTGTTTATGGCTTTCTAAATAATTTTGATTGCTTGATGCGTTATCGTATTTAATTAATTCTGCAAGAATTTTATTTTGGCTATTGATAACTTCCAACAAGGTGATTCCAATATTTTTTTGAACGGATATTTGTTTTACGGAATCCTCAATTTTTTTGTGCAAACCCGCTGCCAAAAAATCAATATAATTGGCGCTGAGCAAATGTTCCAAAAAACGAATTTCATCTTTAATTAAATTAATTTCAGAAATCCATAGTTTAGCATCATGATGCAATTCATCAACGTTTTTTTTTCTGCCGAACCAATCTTTTTTTATTTTAGTTTTCATCACTAATGGAATTTATATGTTATTATAAAGTTAAATACTAAAACTGAAGAATAATTTGATATCCATCAGGTTTTTCTATAATAAATGATTATTTGATGAGCCCATTTACCTATAAACACCAATAAGTTTCTAGGCAGTTGGACAGATTTATAGAGAATTTAGTCAGGTAAATGATAAAGAAGTTATCGATTTATTAAAAAAGCAGATAAGAATCTTCATTTGAAAAAATTAAAATGATATTGATTCTTAAAGATATTCAATGCAGTTGCCATTGCCAATGATAAATATCAAATACAAGAAAACTAAAAAAAATTTAGTTCGATAAAATTTTTGTGGTGAATTTTTTGAAATTAAACCAGTTTATTTACAAATTTGCCAAAACTTTTTTAAGTTTATCACCTATTTCCATAGCAATTGGCGCCAAAGATTCATTGACAACGGCTTGCATGGAAACAATGGGATTTATAGCAGAAACCTCAATAATTCCAGGTTTTTTTTCCTGGACAATAACGTTGCAAGGAAGCATGGTTCCAATTTTGTCTTCGGCTTTTAAAGCTTTGTAGGCAAAAGGTGCATTACAAGCTCCCAAAATTCTGTAATTGTAAAAATCAACGTCCAATTTTTTCTTCAAGGTGGCTTTTATGTCTATTTCCGTAAGCACGCCAAATCCTTCTTTTTGAAGTTCAGCAGTTACTTTTTCTATGACTTCCTCAAAAGTGATGTTGTTTAATATGGTTGAATAATAATAGTCCATTTTTTAATGTTTTTAAATTTATAATTTTATGAGTAAACCAGTAATTTACGATATATATTTCAATAAAAAATGTAGAAATTGTTACATAATTTTTCAAAACGCTGTTTTTGAGCGGATTGTAAATTTGACATGTTCAATATTATTTTCAAAAAGGAATACGGGTTTCCATAAATAGAATCAGGAGGTCGCAACCTCCTGATTCCTGAAGAAATTAAGTTTGTTTTATAACGCTAAACTCATTTTTCATATTGATTTATCTCTAAAATAACACCAATACTAAAACTAATTTTACTGAAACAACACTTGAAAATCTTCATTTCAATCTGCATTGCTCTTCAACAATGTAAATCTATATTTTAAATAGAAACAGGAAGCCTTAACTTCCTGTTTCCCAAAGAGATTAAATTGCATCTATGCGCAACTAATTTTTTATAATATTTTATTTCTAAAACAATACTAAAACCAGCTTTTATTAGAATACAACTTGAAACTCTTCATTTCGATTTGCATTACTTTTCAATAATGTAAATCTATTTTTAGCGTAAAAACAGGAAGCCGTAACTTCCTGTTTCCCAAAGAGATTGAGTTAATTTTTCTATATTCAACTCATTTTTTGCACTACCTTATTTCTAAGATAATACCTAAACAAGCCAACCTCAAAAAATGTTCTAAATCTCCCCGTTTCAATCAACATTACTTTTCAATAATGAAGATCTATTCCCTTTTAGTAGAAGCAGGAAGTTTTCAGTTTCCTGCTTCTTGAAGTGGTTAAGTTTGTTTTTTAACGCTAACTAATTTATCATAGCATCTCATTTCTAAAACAATACTAAAATTAGTTAAATATAAACTACTTAAAGCACTTCGTGGATCTGCACTATTATGCAATAATGGAGACCTGTATTTTTGATGGAAGCAGGAGGCCGAAACCTCCTGCGTCTATCTTGAAGAAATTAAGCTATTCTCTGCAATTTTTAAATAATTTCTTACGTCACCTTATTCCTAAGACAAAACTAAAATCGATTTAATTTGTTCACCTTAAACTCTTCAAATTAGGCTATTATTGCTTTGTAAATACAAATTTACATGCGTGGGGAAATTTTTTGTTTCTAAAAAAATCAATGAACTTTTAATTTATTGGTGTAAAATTAACGCCAAAATAACCACCTTGAAATGATATGCATCAATTTAGTAGATGATTGTTATCAGTTTTTGAATATTTTTTTTATTTGTATTTTCATTTTTTTTACGGGAAAATAACAATTCCATAACCCATATTTAGCAAGAACAAGCCTACAAAAAAAAGCATCATATAAATTACCTGAACAAATTTAATGTTGATATAATAAGCCACAAAACCGTTCGTTTTGGAAAAACAAACAGCGACAGGCCAATAAATAACGCTATCCAGCCAATAATGGTGATAATTAACCGCCAGTCGTCTTCCCAAATATTATGGAATAAAATATTAAGCAATCCAATAACAATGGCCGCGAAAGAGATGACAATAACAAATTTTTGATC
>JAAFHC010000082.1 GCA_010906935.1 Gelidibacter sp. | reverse complement strand
TTAACTTTGGTTCAATATATCAATAAGTTTATATTTGAAAGACCGATTAATAATGTCAAAATTCAAATTATTTAATTGCACCCAACGGGTTAATATTATTAAAATTGTAGGATTAGGCATTAAAGATCATCTCAAATTTATTGAATATTTAATTATTAACTTAATAAATTAAAATGATGAGAAGTATTCTTTGGTTTGTAGCAGTAGTCAATATAGTAATTTGGCTCTAAGGAATTTCAAGAGCAGTTGCTGGAATTGGTACTGGTTATTTAATTCATATTTTAATAGTTATAGCCATAATTATTATTGTGTATAATCTTATTTCATGCAGAAAGCTACTCGATTAAAACATTGTTTAATAAATATTATGTAAATTTATTATATGTTAGAACGGATAAAGCAAGAGCAAGTAGAAATTGGTTCTATGGATAACTAAATGGACTTGAAGAGAAAACGATATTATTTCAGAAATTTAAATTAGAATTTATAAGTTGTTATTTCATTATTGATTACGGATATAAAATTTCATCTTTACAGTTAATTAAATTTTTAGTTTTAGTATATATTTGCGTTTTTAAATTAAAAGAAATAGCACCATTTGAAAAAATATTTAAAAAAAGGGTTAAAAATTTTCCGATGGGTAGCAGCAACAATCATCGTGTTATTTCTGTTGCTTTTACTACTTATCCAAATTCCCTACGTGCAAAATTTCGCAAAGGATAAAGCCGTAATTTATATTCAAAATAAAATCAAAACTAAGGTTTCTATAGCTAAAATTGACATTGGGTTTCCCAAAAAAATAATACTTGAGGGGGTTTACTTTGAAGGAGTTAGAAAAGACACGTTGTTGAGTGCCAATAAACTCGCCGTTGACATTAGTATGTTTCAATTGCTAAAAAATAGAATTGAAATCAATTCCATTAATTTTCAGGGAATTACGGCAAATATCAACAGAGATTCCACTTCCGTATTTAATTTTGATTACATCATAAAAGCATTCTCTTCGCCTGACAATCAAAATCCGGACACAACCCCGTTGACATTTTCGCTGGAAAAAATCAATCTGGATACGATAAACCTGAGATATACCGACGCTTTTTCAAAAAATGACTTGTACATCAAACTGAATCACCTGGAAACCCGCATCAAAACTTTTGATTTGGAAGCCATGAATTTCGAAGTTCCCAAGATCAAGATTAACGGTTTAAACCTTAAATTAAAACTAGGCATTGCACAAAATAAAAATCTGGAGAACAGCACTCCTCAAAACAGCTATAAATTTCAGTTAGGCGAAATTGATCTGTCTAAAATTGCTGTAGATTATCAGGATGAAGCCAATCAATTAAGTACCACCTTTTCTTTGAAAAAGGGTCTTGCTAAATTTGACAAAACCGATTTTTACAACCATTTTTTCCTGGTTGATGTCCTTAATTTATCTCACGCAAAAGGAAAAGTAGCCTTTGGTAAATCAGAAAAAAAGACTGCCAAAAAAGAATTGGCTTCCAGTGCAAGCAGGGATTGGGATTTAAAGGTTAGAGAATCCAATATCAAAGGGGTTGATTTCAACTATGATAATTACAATACTGCTGCGATACCAAAAGGGTTTGATTACAACCATTTTAAATTACAGTCGCTAAGCTTTAATGCCCAGGACATCGAATACAGTTCCGTTAGTACCTCCGGAAAAATAAATGCATTTAAAGTAAAAGAACAAAGCGGTCTCGACATTCAATCGTTTAAAGCTGATTTTTTTTACGGAAAAACGAATTCTTTTCTTAAAAATTTATATCTAAAAACACCGCAAACTCTAATAAAAGACGAACTCCAAATAGGCTACCCGTCTATTGCAGCCATTAGTGATCATTTAGAGGAGTTAAGCATTGATGCCGCTTTGAAAAATAGTAGCGTTGGGTTTAAAGACATTTTGCTATTTGTCCCCGGTTTAGCCAATTCGGTGCCTTTTAAAAATCATCCAAATGCCATACTTCAGGTAAACAGCAAAATATTTGGTAAGTTGGGAGCCATTGAGATTCCAAGTTTAGAAATCAGTGGAATAGGCAATACAAAAATTGTAGGCAGCGGAACCATTACCGGTTTACCGGATACCCAAAAAGCCTATTTTGATTTGGATATCAAGGAATTTGCATCTACTGCAAAGGATGTTAATGACTTCCTGCCAAAAGAAACTATTCCAAATTCCATCAGTTTACCCGCATCGTTTCATGCCAAAGGAACTTTTAAAGGAACCATCAAAAACTTCGCTACTGATCTTGTTTTGGAAAGTAGTTTTGGCTCGGCAAAAATCAATGCATTATTTGATCAAAGAATAAAAAATAGCGAAAAATACGATGTTAAAACGGCGCTCGAAAATTTTGATTTGGGGAAATTGATCAAGAATAATTCGATTGGTAAAATAAGTCTGAATGCAACCATAAAAGGAGCCGGATTAGATCCAAAAACAGCTGACGCCTCCGTAAAAGGAACGATAGAAAAAATCAATTATAATAATTACAACTATACAAATCTCGATCTTAAGGGAACCATTGACAACGGTCTGTTTCAAGCCACTGCTAATAGTAACGATCCGAATTTAACCTTTGACTTGGTGAGTAGCGGTAGTTTTAAAGACCAATACCCCACAGGAAAAATAAAATTAAAAATCGATGTTGCCGACTTGGAGAGACTGAATTTACATTCTGGTCCAATGAAGATCAGAGGGGTGTTAGACGCGGATATCCAATCTGTTGATCTCGATTATCTTAATGGAAAATTCAACATTACCAATCTTACCATTGCCAATGAAAAAGAACAGTTTGTGATGGATTCCATTTCTATGATCGTCAGTTCATCAGCAGACAAAAATGCGCTGTTGTTTAAGTCCCAGTTTTTAAACGCCGAAATAGAAGGAAAATACAAGCTTACAACAATAGCTGGTGCACTATCTAATTCGGTAGCGAATTATTACAATCCAAAGCAAATTCGCAAAGCAAATACCACTGAAAAGCAACATCTGGCATTTAAAATTGGAATTTCAGACAGTCCTGTTTTATTAAAATTTATTCCGAAATTAAACAGCCTTCAGCCTATTTCCATAACCGGAAGATACAATACGGTCAATGATTCCATCATTTTGAATGCTACAATCCCTAAATTAGTCTATGGTGCCAACACGATTACAAATGGCGTTCTAAAAATAGATACAAAAGACAATGCATTGGTGTACAATCTAGTGGTGGATGACATTGAAAACAGCCAATTCCAATTGCCTTATACTTCCATTACCGGAAAAGTGCAAGACAATACCGTCGATTACACCTTGCAATTTAAAGATTTAAAGGATAAAGAAAGATACCTGATCTCAGGAACACTAAAAGCATCGGAGGGAAATAATGAGCTTCGTTTTGACTCAAAAAATCTATTATTGAATTATGAGTCCTGGAAACTGGATGCAGATAACTTGGTTCGTTTTGGTGAAAAAGGAATCTATGCCAATAATTTTGAATTAAGCAAAGCGCAAAGCAGCATCAGCATACAGTCACAGTCTAAACAACCAAACGCTCCTTTGGAAATTGACTTCAACGATTTTAAAATAGAGACCATCAGCAATATCATTGTAAAAGGCGACTTGGAAATAAGCGGTATCATGAATGGTCATGCAGTCGTTAAAAACTTGAATAAATCCCCTATTTTTACTTCTGATTTGATTGTTGATCAATTTTCCTTCAAGAAAGATACTGTTGGTACCGTTACCATACATATTGACAACAAAGTTGCCAATACCTATAATACAAGCGTTTCCATAACGGGACAAGACAATTTGGTCGATTTAAACGGAACTTATCAAACAGGCAACGGAAATTTGGATATGAATTTGGATATTTCGAAATTAAATCTGAAAAGTATTCAGGGTTTCACCTTAGATAATCTAAAAGAAAGTACCGGTTTTTTTAGCGGGAATTTTAAAATTTCAGGAAATGCAAACCAGCCAAAAGTAGTTGGTGATTTGCTTTTTAATGACATTGGATTTAAGGTCACCCAACTCAATTCAACCTTTAAATCCCTAAATGATAAAATTGAATTTACCGGTGATGCCATTGCTTTCAATCACTTTGTTATAAAAGATGAAAAAGAGAATGATTTAGTCATCAACGGAAAAATTGACAGTCAAAATTTTAGCAACATCGGCTATAATTTGACGCTGGATGCCGTGAATTTTAAAGCCATCAATTCTCAGGAGAAAGACAATGATTTGTATTACGGCGAAATGTATCTGGACAATCATTTGAGCATAGGCGGCACCTACAAAAATCCTGTCGTAGACGGGAATATCAAAGTAATCAAAGACACTAAATTCACATTTGTGCTGCCACAGTCCGATCCGTCGATTGCAGATCGAGAGGGTATTGTTGAATTTATAGATCAAGACAACCCACCGATGATTCAAACCACGCTAAGAGCAGATGAAGCCCTGAGTAACCTTGAAATTACAGGCATCAATGCATCTGTAAACATCGAAGTGGATAAGGACGCTGAATTATCGATTGTCATAGACAAAGCTAATGGCGATTTTTTAAAATTAAAAGGGGAAGCCCAATTAACCGGTGGTATTGATCCCTCCGGAAAAACGACTTTAACCGGAAGATATGAGTTGAAGGAAGGTTCCTATGAGATGAATTTCAATTTGATCAAACGAAAATTTGACATCAAAAGCGGTAGTTATATTCTATGGACGGGTGAGCCTACGGCTGCTGATATCAGTATCACGGCAGTTTATAAAAATGAAGCTGCACCCATTGATCTTGTGGGCGACCAGTTAGCCAATGTCACAGCTTCCGTGAGAAATACCTACAAGCAAAAAATTCCATTTGAAACCGAATTGAAAATGAAAGGCGAACTGATGAAGCCAAGCATTTCTTTTGATATTATCCTGCCCGAAGGAAACAATAGTGTTTCTACCGAAATTATCAACACCACACAAGCTAAACTAGCCCAATTACGTCAGCAACCAGACGAACTTAACAAACAAGTGTTTGCTTTGCTCCTGCTGAACCGTTTTATAGGTGAAAATCCATTTGCAAGTGAAGCGGGAGGAGCTACCGTTTCGTCTTTAGCCAGAGAAAGTGCCAGTAAAATTCTGTCGCAACAATTGAACAATCTGGTAGGCGATTTAATAAGCGGTGTCGAGCTGAATTTTGATTTGGTTTCCTCCCAAGATTATACCACGGGGCAACTGGAAAACAAAACCGATTTAAATGTTGGGATTTCTAAAAAACTGCTGAATGATCGATTGAAGGTTACTGTAGGAAGTAGCTTTGGCCTAGAAGGACCACAACAACAAAACAAAGATGCCAGTACAATTGCTGGTGATGTCACGGTAGAATATCAGCTTTCGAAAGACGGAAGATATAAATTAAGAGTCTATCGAATAAACAAATACCAAGTGGCCCTCCAAGGCCAGGTGGTTGAAACTGGGATTGCTTTTGTAATAACTTTAAATTATAATGAATTTAAAGAATTATTTCAAAGCGCAAAAACTCAAAAAAAGAAAAATAAAGAACATACTAAATAGAAGTCTGATGAATAAGAACTCCATATCATATTTTCTTTTTATACTATTGTTTTTGGTTTCATGCAGCGGTACAAAAAATTTACCGGAAGGCGAACTGTTGTATGTGGGTGCCAAAGTAAAAGTGGAAGGCGATGCAACACCAAAAAAGGAACGCAAGGCATTGAAAGCGGAATTGCAAGCAATTGTCAGACCAAAACCTAATGCTTCGTTTTTGGGTTTAAGACCCAGATTATTTATTTATAAGCTTGCCGGTACCCCAAAAAAGCAAAAAGAATTTCGCTATTGGTTAAAAAATAAAGTGGGTGAAGCACCAGTTTATTACAGTAAAGTAGATTTGGAATACAACAAGCTTGTTTTGCAAAACCATGCGGAAAACAACGGTTACTTTAACACCAGATCGACGGCTGATTCCACCCGCCAGGGCAAAAAAGCAGAAGCTATCTATACCGTAATTCCCAAGAGACAATACCTCATTAGAGAAATTAAATTCCCTCAGGATTCAACGATCCTATTGAGTGCCGTTCGCGATACTAAAGATAGGACGTTGTTAAAAAAAGATCAGGGTTATAGTCTAACAACCATTAAAGAAGAAAGATTACGCATCGATACACGGCTTAAGGAAAAGGGATTCTACTATTTCGCGCCCGATTATCTTAAAGTGCAAGTGGACAGTACGGTAGCAGATCATCAGGTTGATTTAATTGTCAAAGTTAAACAGGAAACCCCGGACCGTGCGCAAACGCAGTACCGAATCAACGATATCATTGTATATCCAAATTATTCCATTAATGGGGACAGTCTGGTTGCCACTCCTGGTGCAGTGGTAAAACACAACGATATCACGATTATTGATGGTGAAAATTTGTTTAAACCAAGAATTTTTGATCGCACTTTATATTTCAAAAAAAACGATTTATACAACCGAACAAATCATAATTTGTCCTTAAACCGATTGGTCAATTTAGGCACGTTTAAGTTTGTTAAAAATGAATTTAAAGTCGCTGACACCATTGGGAATTATCTAGATGCTTATTATTACCTCACCCCTTTGCCCAAAAAATCCATTCGTGTGGAAGCGGTGGCTAAAACGAATTCTGCTAATTATACGGGTACAGAACTCAATGTGAACTGGAGTAATAGAAATGTGTTCAAAGGGGCTGAATTGCTTACCATATCTGCATTTGGAGGGCTGGAAGTGCAAGTCTCAGGTTTAAATAAGGGTTTCAATGTGTACCGTTTTGGTACAGAGGCTAATTTAGTCTGGCCCAGAATTATATCTCCATTCCATTTTGTGTCCTCCAGTGGTTTTGTTCCAAAGACGAAAGCGACTTTGGGATATGAGTTCCAAAACAGAACCAAACTGTATTCGCTGCAAACGTTTAAAGGTTCTTTTGGGTATTTATGGAAAGAAAATGAACGCAAAGAACATCAGTTCAACGTTACTGAAATTACCTATGCCAGTCCGCAAAACGTGACGCCTTTATATCAAGAACAAATCGCTGCTAATACCTCCCTTGGAAAGGTCATCGAAAAGCAATTGATTTTTGGTCCTACCTATTCTTATACCTACACCAACACTATGGAAAAAAGAAGGAAGCACACCTTCTATTATAAAGCAAGCCTTGATTTGTCAGGAAATATCGCCGGATTGACGACTGGAGCCAACTTAAAAAAAGGAGACACGATAAAAGTTTTTAGTGTACCGTTCAGTCAATTTGTAAAAGTGGAAAATGATCTCAGGCATTATTTGAAATTGGGTGGCGAATCTCAATTGGCCAGCAGAATTATTGCGGGAGCTGGATTTGCCTATGGAAATTCGAATGAAATGCCATTCATAAAACAGTTTTTTAATGGCGGAACCAATAGTATCAGAGCTTTTCGGGCACGATCCATAGGTCCTGGAAGCTATGATGGCACAACGAATGCGAATACATTTTTACCAGATCAATCCGGAGATTTAAAATTGGAATTCAGTACCGAATACAGAGCAAAAATTTATAAAATCGTAAAAGGGGCTTTGTTTCTCGATGCGGGTAATATATGGCTGCTGAAAGACAATCCTGAAAAACCCGGAGCAAAGTTTTCTAAAGATTTCTTAAAAGAACTTGCCTTGGGCGTGGGAGCCGGATTGCGATTTGACTTTTCTTTTCTGGTGCTGAGAACAGATCTCGCTTTCCCTATCCGGAAACCTTATTTGCCGGATGGACAGCGCTGGGTTTTGGATCAAGTGAACTTTGGTAACAGTTCATGGCGAAAAGAAAATCTGGTTTTTAATCTGGCTATTGGATATCCGTTTTAGTAATGTACCAAAACGAATGCAAGTCCTCATTTTATTTGTAATCCCATTCTACTTTAGAAGCATAGATGGGGTGTATTAGGAAATTGTATTTTTTATAACAATTACAACCCTACTTTACATTACAGAATAATTAAATTCCAACGCCAAATGTTATCAAATTGGAAAGTCAGCATTTAAAACCTATGTATCAGAACTCTCTTTATTGTATCAAGAAATAAATATTTTCATAAAAAATATAAAAAAGTGGAGTAAACGAAAGAAGGTAACAACCGAATTGGCTAATTTTCCTGCAAAAAGCTATATAATTCCTGAACCATTGGGTATAACATTGGTTATCGGCGCTTGGAATTATCCCTATCAACTTTCATTGGTTCCTGCAATATCATCCATGGCAGCAGGAAATACTGTCATTATAAAACCGAGTGAACTTCTAGCTAGAACATCGGCGGTAATGGCTAAAATTATCAATCATAATTTCCTTCAAAATTATTTCCATGTTGTTGAGGGCGGTGTTCAAACAACAACCGAACTCTTAGATTATCGATTTGATAAAATATTTTTTACAGGCAGTATTCCAGTTGGCAGAATAATTTATCAAGCAGTTGCAAAACACTTGACCCCTGTTACGCTTGAACTTGGAGGAAAAAGTCCGGCTTTTGTACTTGCCGATACGGATATTAAGATGACCACCAAACAAATTGTTTGGGCAAAGTTTTTAAATCCAGAACAGACTTGTGTTGCCTCTGACTATATTTTAGTTGACCAATCTATTGAGGATAAGTTTCTTATCGCATAAAAAAAGAAATTGAAGCGTCTCATAAAAATAAAAAAAATATTGATGAAAACTATTTGAGAATAATAAATACCACTCATTTTTACCGATTACAAAAACTGATTGCTACTGATAAAATATATTTTGGAAGCCATACCGATAGGGACAGACGGCTTATTGGTCCAACCATTCTACAAAATGTTTCATTTGATGATGAAATCATGCAGGATGAAATTTTTGGACCTATTCTTCCAATTGTCTCCTATACCAATATTGATGAAGCAATAAAGAAAGTTAAAGAACGACCGAAACGCTTAGCATGCTATATTTATTCAAAAAACAAAAGAACAATTGATAAATTACTAAATGAACACTCTTTTGGAGGTGGTGCTGTAAATGATAGCGTCATGCATTTATCAAACAGTAATCTTCCTTTCGGTGGTGTTGGATTAAGCGGAATGGGAAGCTATCATGGTAAGTTTGGCTTGGATACATTTTCTCATTACAAAAGAATATTGGATAAGCCATTTTGGTTTGAAGCTAATCTTAAATATGCACCTTACTCAAAGAAAAAATTGACCTTAATTAAATGGCTTTTAGAATAAATTACGAATGCCTAACACCATCTATAATTTATGACCAAATCGAATTTGGTACAAACCGACAAACATTCAACAAGCAATTTGCTTTGACCGAAAAATTTCCGATTTTTAAGTCGCACAAATCTTATACAAAACCTTTAGCAACACTTTGATAACCGAATCCTATTTGAATTCAATAGTATAGGAATCTTTATTACATAAATACTCCTATACTATTAAGTCGAATTTCATTGAAAATGTGGGAATTATATAACTATAATTCTAAATTATGTAACGATTCATTATGAATGAACATCTTACTTTGTAGGGTAACAAACAAAAGTAAAGTACAAATGAATGACATGATGAATGAAAATCATTGGGGTTAGGGAATGGGATGGGAAATATGGCTTGTTTCTGCTGTAATTATCCTCGCCGTTGTATTTGTACTTTTTCAAAGGAGACGCAAAGAGTAAAAAAATGAAAGAAACAAAAATTAAAATTTCTAAAGAAGATTTAAAAGAATTAGAAATAGCTAAAAAATTACTTGAAAACCCAGGTTTGGCTGCTAAAATTACAAATTTCATAGGAAAACCTATTGAAAACGGATTAGAGAGATTGCCACAAAAATGGAGTGCAAAGTTAGGTGAAATCACTAAAAATTCTTTGTTAAAAGCAGCAGATGCAGCCGTATTCACTATGAAGAATAAATCTGAAAAGAAATCTTCAAATATTTTTCATACTACTGCTGCAGCGGTTTCCGGAGGCCTTGGAGGTTTTTTTGGTTTACCGGGATTGGTTATAGAATTGCCAATTTCAACAACGATCATGCTAAGGTCAATTGCCGATATTTCCAGAGAACATGGAGAATCAATCGAAAGTATTGAAACAAAATTGGCTTGTTTAGAAGTATTTGCACTTGGAGGTAATTCTACTTCGGATGACGGAACTGAATCGGGGTACTTTGTGGTAAGGGCTCTTTTGGCTAAATCGGTATCTGAAGCAGCTAAATTCGTCGTAGAAAAAGGTGTTATTGAAGAAAGTGCACCTGTACTGCTTAGGCTCATCACAAAAATCGCTGAAAGGTTTTCTGTTCAAATATCTGAAAAGGCAGCGGGGCAAGCAATTCCAATAATTGGAGCAGCAGGAGGCGTACTCATTAATATTATGTTTATGGATCATTTTCAAGATATGGCAAAAGGTCATTTCATTGTAAGGAAACTTGAAAGAAAATATGACCCAGAAACTGTTAAGGAAACCTATCATACTATTCAGATCTAAAAAACCAGCGACAACCCCACATATAAAAACTGCTGGTTTTTGGCCTAAATAAAGATCATTGCATGTTTTATTATTTCTGATTTTCTTTCGGAAAATCCTCTCACACAAAACAGCAACTGTTCTTATATAAATATGCTGGCAATAATTATCAAATCATAAAAACAGAAAAAAATGAAAGCATTAGTTTATTATGGCGATCATAACATCGCTTTAGAAGAAAGACCAAAACCATCAATCATCAAACCAACAGATGTCATTGTAAAAGTATTAAAAACAACTATATGCGGAACCGACTTAGGTATCTACAAAGGTAAAAATCCCGAAATTGAAAGTGGACGAATTCTGGGTCATGAAGGCGTAGGAATTATTGAAGAAGTTGGTGACAGTGTATCTCAGTTCAAAAAGGGAGAAAAAGTTATAATTTCATGTATTACTTCTTGTGGTTCTTGTGAATATTGTAAAAAACAAATGTACGCTCATTGTAAAGATGGAGGTTGGATTTTAGGATATATGATTGATGGCGCGTTCAAGCAGAATATGTTAGAATTCCTCATGCTGATAATAGCTTACATAGAATCCCTGAAAGCATTGATGATGAAATAGCCGTTTTATTAAGTGATATTCTGCCAACCGGCCACGAAATAGGTGTTCAATACGGAAAAGTAAAACCCGGAGATGAAATTGCAATTGTTGGCGCAGGTCCGGTTGGGATGTCTGCACTTTTAACAGCTCAACTTTACTCTCCTTCTAAAATAATCATGATTGATTTAGATGACAACCGACTTAAATTGGCCAAAGAATTAGGTGCTACACATACCATTAATTCTGTTACTACAAACGTTGAAGAAGCCGTTAAAGAAATAGTTGATGGTGATGGTGTAGATGTGGCTATTGAAGCTGTTGGTATTCCTCCAACTTGGGATATTTGTCAAAAAATAGTTAAACCAGGAGCTCACATTGCCAATGTAGGCGTTCATGGCGTAAAAGTAGATTTTGATATCCAAAAACTATGGATTAAAAATCTAACCATCACTACCGGACTTGTAAACACAAATACAACTCCAATGCTATTAAAAGCCGCTGCTACTAATCGTTTGGATTTAAAGAAAATGATTACACATCGTTTCCCTCTTTCTGAACTTGAACATGCTTATCAAGTGTTTTTAAATGCTGCAGAAGAAAAAGCGTTGAAAATCATTATTAATAATGAATAACTATTGCCGACAATGACAATAAGAAATTGCGTAATTCAACAAAACAGACTGTTTATAAAACATTAAATTTAATCATCGAAAAAATTACGGTTTCAAACTAGCAACTTTTCATGCGCTAAACCATTACCAATGTAAACTCAAATAATAGGTGAGTCTAAAAAAAACTACAATGGTATTTTAAAAGAACCTCAGGAACTGATATATGAAACAATTTAATGAAATTTCTACGCCTGAATTGGTAGAATTACTTCAAAACAAAAACGTAAAAGTAATCGATGTCCGACCTGTTGATGCTTACAATGGTTGGAAAATTAAAAAGGAAAAACACGCTGGCTATTTGGAGGAATTTATGTTTAGAAATGACAAATTAATTGGTAGAAATAATAATAATAATTGCTATCAAAAAGATGAGTGTGTCTTGATAGAATATTGCATTCATGAAGCAATGAGTGACCCTTCAGATCAATCTATGCTGTTTCTGATTGAATGTGTCGATGGAATTAAAGGTTGTTTGAGCAGTGCCTGTGGAATTTATGCCGATTCAGAATTAATTGATTTTTGTTCATCAATAAAAAAGAAAACCTAAATTAAATAGGCAAACGGAATTATATTTCGTAACCCAATATTTTAGCTGAAAAATAATTTAGCATTTTTTCTACTTCAGCATATTTGTTTTCCTCTACTTTGATGTCCGTTAGCTTAGGTAAATGTTTGGCAAAGTAGATGTGGTCGTTGGACATTTCAAATAAATTGCTGGCCAAAGAATAAGGATACTCAAAAGTAGGATTGATTTCTAAAATTATCCCTGCTACCATTGTAATAAGTTTTTTGTAATTTTTAAAAAAACCTTTTCCGTTTTCCTCATCCACTTCTTTTGTTCTATAGGCTTTAGTCCCCTCCGCTATCACAACACTGTGAAGTTTGTTTTCGTCAATATACTCTGTGGTCGGATTGTCTACGGATGCCGAAACAAATGAATTGATGATTATTTTAAGTTTCTTTTTAGGGTCATCGATATTTACTGTGTTTATTTTGATGAGATAGGCTACCCATTCCCAATACCAAGAAACCAAATAAATGAGCAACGAGTGCTTGTTTTCAAAATAACGATACACCGAAGCCTCTGTTGACCCCATTTCCTGTGCCAATTTTTTAAAATTGAAAGCTTCAAAGCCCACTTCATCAATCAACAAAATACTGTATTTTATAATGTTTCGCCCTAACGGAGAATCCTGCGGATCTTTTAAATAGATGCCTTCATTCAAAGATATTTTAATTTCTACTGACATAATTTCGAGTATTACAAAGTACAAAGTTAAACAATATAAAATGAAAGTTAAACAATTATAAAAAGATATTTTACTTTCTTATATGATAGTATTGCTATTATTTAAAAAAATATTTATATATTTGCTTTAATAATTAAAATAAGGAAAAATGAAAACTAAATCAACTATACCAGTAACACATTTATTGGGCAGTACAATGCTTTTAATTAAAAAGAAGATGAACCAGTATCTTGTAGGAGGGAAAAATCCCGATCAGTTGAATCTTATTGCCATAAATAATTCTTACAAAAAAAACAATTTACTTTTTTAACTAAAAATAACAAAAATATGAAGACACAATCAAAAGAAACCCAGGAAAATCTAACCCCAGAGCAGGCTTTTAATATTTTGAAGAATGGTAATCAGCGATTTGTAAACAATTTAAAAGCAAACCGTAATTTATTGGAACAAGTAAACGAAACAAGTGAAGGTCAATTCCCTTTTGCAACTATTTTAAGTTGTATGGATTCTCGTACTTCGGTGGAACTAATTTTTGACCAAGGACTTGGCGATATTTTTAGCATCAGAATAGCTGGAAATGTATTGAACGATGATATTTTGGGCAGTATGGAGTTTGGAACTAAAGTGGCAGGCACCAAAATACTTTTGGTGTTGGGTCATACCAAATGCGGTGCTATAATAGGTGCTTGCGATGCCGTAAAAATTGGTAAACTTACCCAGCTTTTAAATAAGATAAATCCTGCAATAGATGCCGAGAAGGAAACAAAAGACAATAGAAATGGTAGTAACGTAAGTTTTGTAAATAGTGTAGCCGTAAATAACATACATCTGGTTATTGAGCAAATAAGGGAACAGAGCCCCATAATAGCCGATTTGGAAAAACAAGGAAGTGTAAAGATTGTAGGTGGTCTTTATGATTTGACAAGTGGAGAGGTAAGTTTCTACTAAATGCATTCCTAAATTAAATATCACTAAATCTTAAATACTATGGCAAATAAGTTCTATGATTTCAAAAACTTGAAAGGCGATCTATCCGGTGGCCTTGTAGCAGGTGTCATAGCTTTACCGTTGGCACTTGCTTTTGGTGTACAATCGGGGCTTGGTGCAACAGCTGGTTTATATGGCGCCATAATTTTGGGTATATTAGCTGCACTTTTGGGTGGAACAGCTACCCAAGCAAGCGGACCTACAGGCCCAATGACCGTAGTTTCTGCTGCGGTGGTAACCCTTGCCGTCAGTAAATTTGGGGGTATAGAAAGTGCACTTCCTATTATTTTACTTACTTTTTTTCTGGGAGGTATATTCCAAATCTTATTTGGCATCTTAAGAGCAGGTAGTTATATCAAGTATTTTCCCTATCCTGTAATCTCTGGCTTTATGACTGGGGTGGGACTTATTATTATCTTATTTCAACTATTTCCCTTCTTTGGTTTGAATTCTCCAAAGTCCACCATTGCTGTTTTGCAAAATCTTCCAGATATTTTTACGGGAGGCAATTTAGCAGCAATTGGTATTGGGTTACTTACAATTTTGGTATATTACCTTTTTCCAAAAATTACTAAAGCCGTCCCGAGTACTTTGGTAGCGCTTATTTTGGCTACGTTCGTCGCATATATTCTAAAAATAGATGTACCACTAATTGGCGATATTCCGTCTGGATTGCCGGAGCTTAAAGTAGCAGGTTTTTTTAGTATCCCAGCTGAGGCGTATGCTTTAATAATAGAATATGCCATTGTTTTGGCAGCGCTGGGTTCAATAGATTCCTTGCTAACTTCGGTAATTGCAGACAATATTACTAAGACTAGACATCAAAGTAATAGAGAGTTAATAGGACAAGGAATAGGCAACGCCGTGGCGGCAATGTTTGGTGGCTTACCAGGAGCAGGCGCTACGAAAGGCACCGTTATAAACATAAATTCTGGTGGAAAAACGCGTCTTTCAGGAGCCATTCATGGTTTTTTCCTATTAATTATATTGCTTGGTGCAGGATCCTTAGCGGCTTACATCCCTATACCTGTATTGGCTGGTATTCTAATACCTGTAGGGCTAAATATTATAGATTACAAAGCGTTGAAGCACCTGCTAAAAGTTCCCCGTTCAGATACATTTGTGCTATTGCTAGTATTGCTTATTACTACTTTTGGTAACCTGATTTATGCCGTAGGTATTGGTATAGTGTTGGCATCTGTTCTTTTTATGAAAAAGGTTGGGGATTTGGCAGAGGAACGAACAGAGATAAAATCTTTGGGAGAAACACAACCTGAAACCCTATGGGCAGATGAACGAACATTATATGCCGAATATAAAAACAGTGTATACATTAAACATCTTTATGGGCCTCTCTTTTTTGGTTTTGCCTCCGAGTTTCAATCTATGGCCGATAAACGTGATGAAAATATGAAAGCACTGATTATAAGAATGGATCGCGTTCCTTATATAGATCAATCGGGGTTATATGCCTTGGAAAATGTGCTTTTTGATTTGAAAAATAAGAATATACCTGTCATCTTGGTAGGGCTTCAAGATCAGCCAAAAGACAAGTTGCAGGCAATTGGCATAATTCCCAATCTTGTACAGGAAGACGCGATTTGTCCAGATATTGAAACAGTACCTAAAGTGTTAAAAAACGTATTGAACCTTTACAAAAAGTGAGAAAAATAAAAACTTTAAAAATTTAAATTATGAAAAAAATTAATTACACAATGATTGTCGCTGGCGTTTTAATGCTCATTTTTGCATCTTGTGAAAACGTTACAAGCAAAGTAGAAAAACAGCTTAACCAACTTAACAATAAAACCAAGCAAATGGATTCGGTAATAAATACAGAGATGAATAAGATTAAAAAGCTGGATTCAGTCATAAATCTGGAAGACCTGAAGGTTCAAAAATTAGACTCACTTGTAGAAAAAACTTCATCAAAGCTTGACTCTATATGGAAGAAGCTAAAATGATAACAAATCCCGGAATTACTTCTAAAAAAGGAATTTTGGTATTCCATTAAATTGGCATTTCGCTTTTAAAAATTAAATAGAAACACAACGGATTAAACGTATCGTTAGGATAAAACAAACCATTTTCTTTATGCTTTTAATAAGCAAATATTGAAGATACGTATTACAAAACTAAAATTATGGATAATACACAGTTAAAAATAATTGAAACGGTAATAGTGATAGTATTATTTGCTTTAATGCTCTTTGTGACCACTAAATTGTTAAATAAAACTGTATCAAACAATTTGTTGAAAAAGGTAAGAGGCAAAATTATAAAGAAAGTCATCAACCTTATAAACATATTAATTTTGTTAATAGTAATCTTAATAATTTGGGGAGTTGACCAATCAGAATTAGCTGTTTTTCTAGGATCGTTATTAACTGTTTTAGGGATAGCTTTGTTTGCCCAATGGTCAATTTTATCAAACATAACTTCCAGTATCACTATTTTTTTCAATCATCCTGTAAAATTGGGTGATACGATTAAAATAATTGATAAAGATTACGAAACTGAAGGAAGAGTGAGCGACATCGGGATTTTTTCATTATTCTTAAAACAAAAGAAGGAGACCAAATAACCATAGCCAGCAACGTCTTTATTCAAGAAATGATAAAAAAGAAAATAAATGATTAAATATTTTATAGCCACGTTACTTGTTTTTGGTCAATTTTTAAATAGCGTATCAGCTCAAAGCAGCTATCTGATTGGGTTGTTACCATCTGTAAATTTAAATTAGAATAATAATGCACGACACAACTTTTGGATGAGCACAAATTGGTTTATTGAATTATAAAAAACAAATTAAAGAATAATATGGTTGTTTCATTACTATTAATTGTTATTGGATTTTCTGGTTTGATTTTTGGAGCTAATTGGCTTGTTGATGGAGCATCATCCTTGGCTAAAAAGTACAATATTCCTGATTTGGTAATCGGTTTGACCATTGTTGCCTTTGGAACTTCTGCACCTGAATTAGTTGTTAATTTGGTAGCTTCGGTTGACGGACTTTCGGATATAGTTTTGGCAAATATTATTGGAAGTAATAATTTTAACTTATTTATAATCTTGGGAATAGCAGGTTTAATTTACCCAATTTCTGTGCAATCCACTATGGTTCGTAGAGAAATACCAATCTCTTTAATAATTACCATAATTTTATTTGGACTGGCTAACGATTTTTTTACCAATCAAAATTCTGAAATATCAAGACTGGACGGAATTATTTTACTCGTATCTTTTATATGTTTTCTGTACTATATATTTAAACAAATGAAAACGGAAAAAATTGAAGTAGTTCCTTATACTCAAAAGTCAAATATTAAAATTTGGAGTTTAATTATAATAGGTTTTAGCGGACTAATTATTGGAGGAAAATTAGTTGTTGATAACAGTATAGGTATAGCCACAGATTTGGGAATTAGTCAAAAAATAATTGGATTAACGATAATTGCTGCTGGCACTTCATTACCTGAATTGATAACTTCAATTGTAGCTGCATTAAAAAAGAACAGTGACATAGCAATTGGTAATGTGATAGGCTCAAACATTTTTAATATTTTATTAATACTTTCTGTAAGTTCGTTAATAAGCCCTATAAAATATAATCAAATTTTTAATCAAGATTTTGCAATCTTTATAGGAGGAACAGTATTCTTAATGATTGCTACGCTTACTGGAAAAAGAAAAAAACTGGACAGATGGGAAGCAGCTATACTATTTGGGTTTTATTTGGTTTATACTACTTATTTAGTATCAAAAGAATTATAAAATCAGACCTAAAACTCGAAGTTTTGAATGAAAAATTATGGTGGCTTCACAATTACGCCAAATAAGTCCTTGAGAATGTAATCTTCTTTTTATACCAATGGCAATATATTGATTGTCCTTTTTACCTGAGTGATAAGCCCTAATATCTGTAATAAGCATGTTGAGCAGTACCTACATTCAGCCGACTCATATAATTGAGCTTACGAGCTTTTCCTGGTTTTACACTAATTCGTACAGGGTTAAGTTGGACTGTAATGGGTTTGTTTGAGGTTTGGACGGGACTCGAAGCATCTAAAAATTTTAGCTCAACAATAAGGCATAAAATTCTGAATAGAATTGTATTAAAAAGCAATGTTCTTTTGTGCAAATTTTGTGCAAATTACACTTATTAACCTGAGTTCGATTAATCAAAATAGTTGTAATTGCTCGTTATTAATGGTGTTATAGCTTATCGATGGTTTTTTAGGAAAAAAACTATATGCG